>JBEBCV010000147.1:0-13044 GCA_041157505.1 Chloroflexota bacterium
GTCTTGGGATCGAATTGGCTAAGGTCGAGGTTGCCCGTGAAGGCATATTGGCTGTAAATGACCGCCACCTGATTTGGGTCATCAAAGGAGAATTTACCTGCGATGGTGTAGTTATGGGTCAACCAGGGAAGGACAGCCAGCAACATGGTCACAGCGAAGATGATGCCCGACTTAATCCATTCACCCCATTTGAAATTGAACACCAGCAAGACCAAAAGGAACAAGAACGGAATGGTGAGCATGGATTGAGAGCGGAAAAGAAGGAAAATACCAAATGCTCCGCCCGCAATCAATGTAGAACGCAAGTCCCGCCGTTCGAGCCACCAGAGAATGACCAGACAAATGATCACGATGGCAAATGCTGTCGGGAAGTCTGTGGTGAAGACCTTGGAGTTTGCGACACGAGTGTTCGAGGCAATCCATAAACCTGTATATTCGCGGAAGATGGCGAAAAACGCAACGGTCACACCGGCAGCGGGAGAGTGTAATTTCTTCGCAAGGAAATACAAAGCAACTGGGAAGAGTGCCAATACCAAAACCTGTGCAGTGATCAAAGCTGGATAATTTTGTCCGAAGATCAAATGCAAGAAGGCTAAGAAAACCACATATAACGGACGGGGAGGTATTCCTCCGAAATAACCAGTTCCGATTAATAAGCTTTGAGCTGAGAAATCATAAAAGCCCGAATCAGAATATGGCAAAGGCATGTTCGTTGGTGGGGTAATCGAGGCATAAAAGCTGTTTGCCAACGTTTCAAGCGGGACACTTAACCAGAGGAGGGCGGCGATGAGATATAGGGCAAAAGGCAGGTAACGAGTTTCGTAATGCGTAGAACGTGTTAGGTAATTTGTATTTGATAGAAGTAATATAGCTAAGCCAACAAGCAAAGCTAATACAAAATGCCAGCCTTGAATGGCGACGCCAGGTTCACCCCAGTAGCCGGTGTCAGGAGTGACACCGATCTTGGTAATTGATACGAAAAGAAAGATGAGGAGAAGAACGAGAAGTGGGATGGCAGATGCGCGAAATATTGAACTGTAATTATTAATGTGTTGCGGATGGAATCCGTTTTTGATAAGAAGAATGAAAAAAAAGGCTTCAGCAGCAAGGAAGATGAGCAGCCACAGAAGCGGACTCATCCGCTCGTAGTAGGGAAGAAAACGCTCAGGGTTGAGATAACGTAAAAGGAATAGGAACAGGCTAAAGGTCAGGGAAAGAAGCGCAGAAGATAGTATGACCGGTGTTGTAAAAAGCCATTCGAAGCGTGAGGGGTTGCGGCGGGCATAAAGCCCCGATCCTATTCCTGATAAAAATACAACCCCGATTGCACCCAGCAATGCGAGGCGTGCAATAGACAAACCCTCAGATGGAACGCGCAAGAGCGCAACGACGGCGATTAGAGACTGAAATGCCGCGGCAAAGAAAAACCACGGCAGATATTGACTGAATTTATTTGGCATGTGATCTGTTTCGTCATTGCGAGGAGGTTTATCGCCAGCTGAAGGAATCTCTGCAGTTTGTGCCATGAGATTCCTTTGGGCAAAGTACAAGCGCGCCCTCGCAATGACGTGTTTCGGTGATTAGAATTGGAACCCGGTCCTCACGGGTACAACCTTAAAAGAGTAATTCTTGACATAACTGAACAAACGGTCTTGTAACATTGCCCATTCAGCAGATGCCAGCACACGGCGTGCTTCGGGTGCGTCGGTGGCAAGCAAACCCACTTGAATTTGCGGGTACGAGCCATAAAGAGTTGCCCACGCTTCGGCGGGCTGCAAACCAAGCCGCTGCACACCAGGCACGAATTCACCAATGATGAATTCAAAATATTCCTGGTCGCGTTCAGCGGCGATGTCCCAGGTCATGATGACTTTGACTGCCATACTATCCTTGTTGGTAATCGAGCACGACCACCTTGGTTTCTTGCGGCAATGAAGAGCGGGTGGCTTTCAAAGAAGGCAGGGACTCAACCTTGCCGAGACCCATTTCTTTGAGGAATTTGTTCAATGGGTCGAGCTTGATCTTGGCGGCATCGGTGGAGTAATGCATGGGGATGACAAGATTCGGCTCGATGACGCTGACCACTTCTGCAGCTTTGGCGGCATTAAGGCTGCTTCCGCCTCCCACTGGGATGAGAAGGATATTCACTGTTCCCAAAGCTTCCACTTCGCTTTGAGTGGGCACTTCCTGCAAGTCTCCGAGGTGCGCCACGGTGATACCTTCGTAATCGAACACATAGAGGGTGTTGCGGGTCTTATCTTTACTTTTTTTTCCGCCTCCAGCAGTTTGAACCGCTGTAATAAACACGCCGCCGATCTCAAATTCGCCTGCACCGTCGATAACGTGCTCGCTACCCTTTACTGCCTCTAAATTTGCGTGACCAGGCGCTTCGTGGCTGACGGTAACAATATCGGCTTTCAATTTAAGCGCGCTGTAACCCACCGCTTTGTGATCGAACGGGTCGGTAACGACGGTCGCGTAATTACGTTCTGTCAGTCTAAAACAAGAATGTCCATACCATGTAATTTCCATGTATCTAGTGCCTCCGAGGGAGATATTATACCCTACCCAAAAAACACAGTAAGGCACATGTATCCAATGGGAGTTTAGTGGTCATTTAGTCAAACAAGTCTTAATCGTTATCCTAGTGGTGTGGTCTCTTTCTGAAATCCTTTCTCTCCATACAAACGGGAAAAACTCCCCTGTCGCACAAATTTTGTGTCAAACAGGAACTCCCAAACCTCGGCAAAAATTACACGGATTCCGTTGAGGATCGATTCGCGCATGATCTTGGTATACCTTAGATCGCGATGGAACAAATATCGCCATACGGCTTTGGGACGAAGATGGAAGATAGCTTCGGTCAACTTCACACCCCAGAACAATTCAAAAGGTTGGAGATAGGGTGTGGCAAGGACCTGATTACGATATGACCATTTCGCCAAATCCGGCTGAATGACCATTGCAGGGTTGGTGGATTTTCCGTCTGCCGTCCAGAAATGCGGAGTGAGATACATGGCATTGAGAATATCTGAATCAAGCTCAAGCATGCCTTTGAATTTCTCAAATAGGGTTTTCCAGGATTCATCTTCCAGTCCATAGATAATGTTCGTCAAGCTGATAATATCGTTCTCTCGCAATAAACGAACCGCTTCCTTGGAAACGGCGAAGGGATTATTTTTGCGAATCCCTGAAACTACATCATCCTTAAGCGATTCAACACCCATCACAATGTAATCTACGCCTGCTTTTTTATAGAGCGGCAACAGATCTGCATCGCGGACAACATCGGCGGCGGTCATGTTGAGATTGAGGGACAAGCCCAAGTCAGCATCTGCGATGCGTTGAAGCAGGTCACGAGCCAGTTCACGGTCTGCGGAAAAGTTCTCATCCGCGAACCAGATCAACTTCACGCTGTGCTTCTCTTTTAACAGACGCATATTTTCAACAATATTTTGCGGGCTGCGGTGCCGCCATTTTTTCCAAAACATCCACTGCCCACAATAGGTGCAGGTAAGGGTACATCCACGCGAGAATTGCATTCCTGCCGCATGGTCGAAACCGAACATTTGATAATGGTTCCAATCGAGCAATTCCCAGCCGGGGCGATATTGGTCGAGATCTTGAATTGCCGCCTGTGGACGATTAACTTTGATCTGTCCATTCTGCCGCCAGGCAATACCAGGCACGTCTTCAAGATTTCCACTCTTTTCCCATTTGGAGAGCAGCTCAACAATCGTCTTCTCACCTTCTCCGCGGACGATCACGTCCACTTCCCGGGTTTCTTCCAGAATACTTTGATAAGCATACGAAGGATATACCCCTCCATAAATAATACGAATCTGTGGGAAGTCTTCTTTTATCAATTCAGCCGTCTTCAACACAACATTATGTGAAGCCGTCGAACCGGAATGCCCCAACAATATATAGCGGGGTTGATATTCTTGAATTTCATGAAGGAGTCTTTCAAATGTCCACCCATTCACATCGTGATCAACAAGACGTACATCAAAGCCTTCATCCGCCAAAGGTCCACCGATCAAGACCAGTCCCAACGGAGTGAGATATCCAAGTCCTGCTTTGTTTGCAATAAAATGACGTGCAGGGTTAACCAACATAACTTTTGTACTCATAATTACTCCTAAACCGATAAAATATATCTCATTTGTGAATTTTATCACCAGTATGGATTACGTCAAGCTTTATAATTCGCCATCTTCTCTCACAGGAACACGAATGTCAAAATCCAAAGTCATTCCCTATCTCGAAGCCATGTTTGCCGTGATCGTCTGGGGTGGGACGTTCATTGCCACCAAGATCGCGTTAAGTGAAGTCTCCCCTGCCACCATTGTGTGGATCCGTTTTGGGATGGGTACGGTCATCCTTGGTATTGTGGTTGCCGCTAGAAAGCAATTTGCCCTGCCCGAAAAAAGCGAATGGCTTTACTTTGCCATGCTTGGTTTCCTCGGCGTGACCTTTCATCAGATCCTGCAAGCTACCGGTTTACAAACTGCCAAAGCCACCACCACCGCATGGATCGTGGCGACCACACCCGTTTTCATCGCCATACTGGGTGGGATCACTCTCAAGGAAAAATTGAATGGGCTACAGATCCTTGGCATCATACTCGCTGCATTTGGAGTTTTGCTTATCGTCAGCAAGGGCAATATCGGCGCGCTCTTCACCGGTGAAGAAGGAACCTTCGGTGATTTTCTTGTCCTTATCAGTTCGGTCAACTGGGCTGTATACACCATTCTTTCACGGCGCGAGCTCGCTCGTCACCCCGCGGCACGGATGATGTTTTTCGTAATGCTGATCGGCTGGCTTTTGGTCAATGTGTGGATCTTTGGTTTTGGTCCAGGTCTGAGCGAAATTCCACAACTCACTTCTTCGGGCTGGGTCGCCATATTGATCCTGGGCATCTTTGGCTCAGGGTTGGCATATATTGCATTCTATGATGCTTTACAAGAAATTCCCGCCTCACAACTTGGCGCTTTCTTCAACGTTGAGCCGTTGGTTACCACTGTCCTTGCTTCATTCATGATCAACGAAGCCATCACCGCCATTACGCTCATCGGCGGAGCGATCATCATATTGGGAATTTGGTTAGTAAATCGGAAATAATCGAATGCCACTAAAAGCTCGTACTACCCCTGAAGCCAGTATTACTAAGACCGAAAAAGGGTATTTGATGAAAATCCCCGCCGGGGACTCGTATGCTTATCGCTTCGCACAAATCGACGATTATTTTGGTCTGCCTCGACGGAAATTTCCGCATCATGCCCTGACCTTGAGCCTGCGTGCGCGGACATCAAGCTCTACCATCCCCGGAACCTGGGGTTTCGGGTTGTGGAACGATCCCTTCGGCATGTCTCTGGGCTTCGGAGCGAATCGATTTCGGCTCCCCACCTTGCCAAACGCGGCATGGTTCTTTGGTGCTTCGCCCGAAAATCATCTTTCGTTCAGCGATAAACCCGCACAAGGATTCCTCGCACAATCTTTTCGTTCCCCCATATTTCACACATCACTGCTCCCGGCAGGGATGCTCCTCCCCTTCTCCGCAAAAACAACCCGCCGCATGTTAAGCAAGGTCATCGCTGAGGACTCATCCGCTCTCGGAGTGGATGTCACTCAATGGCATAGCTACAAGTTGGAGTGGAGTGAGAGCCGTGTGGCTTGGTATGTGGATGAGGTTCAAGTGTCCGAGTCGCCCGTAAGCCCGAATCCGCCCTTGGGGTTGGTCATCTGGATCGATAATCAGTTTGCAGCATTCAAGCCAGATGGAAAGATTGGGTTTGGAGTTTTGGAGGGTGGTGAAGAATGGTTAGAAATCGAAGGATTAAAACTAGTTGAGTGACAATAAATCATCACAAAAATATATTTTGGAAATTTTTTATTATTTTTTCTTGATTCCTTTAATATAAGCTTTCACAATTTCATACAAAGTTTTTTGATCTTCTTTACTAATATTATCTCCTATTAAATCAAGAATTCTTTTCTGAAACCCAGTTAAGGGTTTTTCGTCTTCAATTATTCCAGCGGCTCTATAAACATCAACCACCTTCGCACCAAGACCAGCAGCAATCCCTGATAATACATTCTTACCTGGTTTACGCCTCCCTGCATATATATTACTTAGCACTTGGTCAGATAATTGTAAATTTTTACTTTTGGCACGACGCACTAAATCCGCCCTATCTTTTATTCCTCTGGCTTTCATTTCACTATCCAACCATTCCGTAAATTTTGTCATATTTACTCCTTAATTAATTGAAATCAACAATAAAATTTTACTTTAAAAATTTTTATTTTTATTATTATAGAATAAAAAAGAGGCTTCCTTTCAGAAGCCTCTTTTTAACGCATTACGAATTTCTGATTAGAATAAACCAGTCCACAAAGCAGGTGCGAAGTAGTGTAACAACGCATCGAGAATGAGGGCTACGATGAGCAAGCCACCAAACTTACGGTTGTGTTGGAAGGCAAAACCAGAGAACCACACGGGCCAGGCGGGCCAGCCTTCGGGTGATTGAGCGGGTTTGGGGTTGTTCAGCACACCAATCGCCATGAGCGCTTCTTTATAAGCAAGGAAGATCAACAGCATGATCGGGGTGAAATAGCCATCGAGAACAAGGTAGAGGGTGACCAAATAGATCAAGACGATCGCAACCTGCGTCACGCGGCGGGCATTCGCCTCACCCACACGGACAGGGAATGTACCAACGCCTTTTTCTTTATCAGGGTCATGCTTGTCGATGTGTTTGGCAACGTTGATGCTGCCAACGCTCAAGCCAAAGGGAATACCTGCAACGAAGACGTCCCAGTTCCAGACACCGCTGAGCACGAAATACACACCACTGATCAAGATCGGTCCCCAAATGAGAAAGATCAAGAATTCGCCAATCCCCCAATATTTGAAGGGATAGGTGTAAGCGAGCAAAACAACCGCACCAAATGCGAACAAGCCAATTGTGGTGGTATTGAAGCCAGTGTGGAAGAGCGCATACACACCCGCCAGCGTTGCGAGAAAACCGCTCACAATGAACCAACGGATGGAGGTTTTATTGTCCCAGAATTTTTGAACGAGGGGATGAACACCATATTCGGTGCGGAAATAATTGTTCCTATCCACGCCGCGGTTGTAGTCAGTGTAATCGTTGAGGATGTTGTTGGTGCCATGGGCAATGAACAAACCGAAGGTGACAATCAAAAAAGTCAGCCAGTCGAACTTTCCGTCACGGGCTGCCAGGATCCCTGCAATGATACAGGAATAAACGGTGACCATGGTCACTGCGGAACGGGTGGCAATTAACCACTTGGAAACGACATCGAGCGCATCCCACTCTTTTTTGTCGTCCATCTTGATCAATTGCCATGAAGCTTTACGCCACATTGCGAAATTGATATGCATACTACTCTCTCCTTAGTTTGTAAGAACGGCGCACGCCGTTTTAGTTCAATCGAGAACGCATTATACGACTCTTTTGTGAAAAGGGGAACTTTCGCCCAAATTTATAACCCCAACCTCTTGGCTTCGTTCCAGATAGAATCCATCTCTTCAAGAGACATATCAGACAGGTTTTTTCCCTGAGTTTTGGCATTTTTTTCCACGTAGGCAAACCGGCGCTTGAATTTCAGGTTTGCTTCTCGTAGCGCTGATTCAGCATCCACCCCACGCCATCGAGATAGGTTCACCAGCACAAAGAACAGGTCACCCAACTCCGCTTTCACCTGCTCAGGGTTCTCAGCGGTTTTTACTTCTTCGATCTCTTCGCGAACTTTGTCGAGCACATCCTCGATCTCGGGCCAATCAAAGCCGACGCGGGCAGCGCGGTCTTGGTATTCTTGTGCCTGGTTCAGGGCGGGCAGCACCGCAGGTACACCGTCCAAGATTCCCTTATCTTCTTTCTTGCCTTTTCGTTCCTTTTCCTTCAACTTCTCCCAATTTTGCAAAACGCCATCCACCCCATCCAGTTTCACATCTCCAAATACATGTGGATGCCGCCGCACGATCTTGTCGTAAATGTGTTTGGTCACTTCAGTAAAAGTGAATTCCTTGTCTTGATACGCAATATATGAATTGAGCACGATCTGCAAAAGCAGGTCACCGAATTCTTCCCGCATACCATCGATGTCGTTCGCATCCATCGCGGATAGGGTCTCATACGACTCTTCCATCAGATGCTTACGTAGAGTCTGATGAGTTTGTTCTTTATCCCAAGGGCAGCCATCTGGCGCACGAAGATGGGCAACGATCTCGGCAAATGCTTCGAAAGATGTACCCTCACCGAATGAAGGAATGAAAAGTGAAACGGGATAGGATGAAATCTCCAATCCAAATTCGTTTAGTTTTACCTCTTTATTCCGTCCACTTTCCACTTCCCACACTATATGGCTACCCGCATATGCCGCTAGTAACACTGTCCGAATCTGCTCCACCCTATCCGCTGAATTGATGTTGAGAATCAAGGTGTCCACATCAGGCGGTGTGGGAGGATAATGCTTGAGCGAAAATTCCTGTGCATCGAGCAGAGTCAACTTTGAAGATGGTGTGAGGCGCAGCGTCTCAAAGATAGAGTTGATTTGAATGAAGTCCATAGAACGTCCTATTGTTAAACGCGTAATCCGTAATTCGTAACTCGTAGAAATTTACGGATTACGCATTACGGATCACAGTGTAGGGATATACCCTGAAAATTTTAACGCTTGGTGTAGGTCGGAGCCTTGCGGGCTTTCTTGAGACCGGGCTTTTTGCGTTCCTTGATGCGAGCATCGCGGGTCAGCAAACCCTTCTTGCGAAGAGCCGAGGTCCAGTCCGCATTCATGATCTGGAGCGCGCGAGCCACACCGAGGCGCACGGCTTCGGTCTGTCCAGCCACACCGCCACCATTAACCAGAGCGGTCACGTCGTACTTGGCAGAAGCCTCGCCCACTGCACCAAAGGGACGCATGATGTCCTGCACATCGCCGAAGCGAGAGAAGAACACATTGCCTTCCTTATCGTTCACAGTGAACTTGCCGCTGCCAGCCGTCACGCGTACGCGAGCGGTGCTTTCCTTGCGGCGTCCGATACCTTCAAAATACTGTGCCATAATTTCTTCCTACCTTTTATTCCAAAGCCTTGAGTTTCTGAGCGCCATGAGGGTGTTCCGCGCCACCGTAGATCTTAAGGCGCTTGAGCACAGCACGTCCCATGCGGTTGTGCGGGAGCATGCCCCACACCGCTTCACGTAAAGCACGGTCGGGATATTGGGCAAGCTGGTCACGCAAAGAAATAGCCTTCAAACCACCGGGGTAACCAGAGTGGCGATAATAGGTCTTGGAAGTGAGGCGAGACTCGGTCTTGGTTCCGGTCACACTCACGTTCTGAGCGTTGATCACTACCACGTTATCACCCATCTCCACACCAGGTGTGAAAGTTGGTTTGTGCTTGCCAATCAATATGTGCGCGATGCGCGCGGCCAGACGCCCAAGGTTTTGTCCCTGCGCATCTACAAGTACCCAGTCGCGCTGAATTTCAGCGGCTTTCGGATAGTACGTCTTCTGTTGCACTTTCGTCTCTCCGTTTCTTTATTTTCTTTTCAATGATCCATACTCGACATCGATCAGGCTCAAGCCATGAGCAGGAGCGAGACCGGCGGGAAGTTTCTTGCCTTCCCCTTTTTTTAGGGCAAAGCGGACATCCTCCACCGAACATCGTCCCAAAGCCACAGCGACCTGAACGAACACCAGCCTGCGCACCATACGATAAAGGAACGCATCTGCCCGGACTTCGAACTGCCACTCACCATTCTGCTTTCGTCTCCACTCGGATCTTGTCACCGTGCGGGTCGTCGTCCCCTTTTCAGAGGTTGGTGACCCGAAGGCAGCAAAATCATGTGTGCCGAGGAAGATTGCCGCAGTCTGGTTAAGGACATCGCCATCGGGCTTGGGCCACAAGCGCCATACGAACCTTTCGCGTAACGGGTCACGGATGGGTTCGCAGAAAAGCCTGTAGCGGTAAGACCGCGAAAGCGCATCGAACCGCGGATGGAATTCCGCATGGACAGGTTTTATCTTTCGCACCGCCAAGTCTGCTGGCAGTTTCGCATTAAGCGCCTGCAACAGGTTTTCCGCTGGGTGCGACCATTCGATAAAATCGAATGCCGCCACCTGCCCTGATGCATGGACGCCCGTATCGGTTCTGCCCGCCATGATGACGGAATTTCCAGTCCAGCCGATGAGGTGAAGGGCATTTTCCAACTCGCCCTGCACCGTCCGGGAGTTCGCCTGCCGCTGGCTGCCGGAAAACCCGGCGCCGTCGTAGGCAAGGATCACTTGGTAACGTGCCATTACACAAACCAGTGACCAGTGTTCAGCCACCAGTGACTTGGTCACCGATTACTGGATACTGATTACTGTGTCTTACTCTTCCACAAGTTCGAGGACAACCATCTCAGCGGCATCGCCAAGGCGGGGTCCGATTTTGGTCACGCGGGTGTAACCACCATTGCGTGAAGCAAAGCGCGGGGCGATCTCGTCGAACAGACGCTTGATGAGCTGATTGTCACCGAGCTTCGAGATGGCAACGCGGCGAGCATGGACCTTCTGGTCTGCGGTCGCATCTGCACTGTTCTTGGCGAGCGTAATGAGGCGTTCAGCGTCACCGCGAATAGCAGCAGCCTTAGCCTTGGTGGTCTGGATGCGCTCGTGTGTAAAAAATTGTTTGATCAGGTTGCGGCGAAGAGCAATACGTGAGCTCTTGGTGCGTCCTAATCGGTAACCTGCTACTGAATGTCGCATTTATTAATTCTCCGAAGGTTGGTCTTTCAAGAAGCCCTTTTCGCGCATTTTATCGCGAAGTTCATCAAGGCTCTTTTCACCGAAATTGCGGATGGACATGACCGCGGACTCGCCCTTTTCGAGGAGTTCGAGCACGTCACCCACTGTGGTGATACCAGTGCGCTTCAAGGAGTTGAAGACACGCACTGAGAGATCGAGGGCTTCGACCGGCGTTTCCGCCAGTTCACTGCTCAGGCGGCTGCCGGAAGATTCGCGTTCAACTGCCACGGTCAACATTTCTTCATTCACACCGGCAATATAGCGCAGGTGGTCGATAAGAATGCGAGCGGAGGAGCTGAGGGCGCGTTCGGGCGAAACGGTGCCGTCTGTCCAGATTTCCAAAATAAGTTTGTCGTAATTCGTGCTTTGTCCAACGCGCGCGGAAGCCACTTCCCAATTGACACGTTTGACCGGGCTAAAGATCGCATCCACCGGAAGTTCACCGATGGGCGTATGCCCGGAGCGGTCATTGGCGGGAGAATAGCCGCGTCCACGTTCAACGACGAATTCAACGTCGAGTTTGGTCTTGGGGTTATCCACGGTGAAGAGATAGGTATCGGGGTTAACGATCTCGATCTCGGCAGGAGTAATAATATCTGCCGCAGTGACCGTACCCTCGCCGCGTACCTCAAGGTGCATGCGGGCGCTATCCACGCCATCCATCTTGATGCGGATCTGTTTGATCTGGAGCATCACCTGAATGACATCTTCGCGCACGCCGGGGATGTCGCTGAATTCATGCAGCACATCCGCGAAGCGCACCGATGTGATCGCAGTGCCTTCCAAGGAGGAAAGCAGGACGCGCCGTAGGGCGTTTCCAAGCGTTACACCGTAGCCGCCTTCCAGCGGGCTGATAACAAATTTGCCGTAGTTTCGAGCTTCTGCTTCGCGCTCGATCTTGGGCATGACCATGTTTGTAATGAGACCCGTCACGGTTCACCTTTCCCTGTTGATCATGCTCCGGGTCAAGGACCAATCCACAGTCCGGACCCGAAGCGTTAGAAGGATTAGCGTCGGGAGTAGTATTCGACGATCAACTGTTCGTCGAGACTTCCGTCAATTTCGGCGCGTTCCGGCATGCGAGCCACAGAACCGCTCATTGCTTTCAGATCGCGGCTGAGCCATGCAGGGGCATTGCGTTTTTCGGCATATGCACCCAATTCCTTGAAGTAGGAAAGTTTTCCAGAGCCGTCACGCACTGCGATCACGTCCCCATCCGAAAGAAGCATCGAAGGAACATCTGTGCGGCGACCATTCACGGTAAAGTGACCGTGGGTCACGAGCAGACGAGCCTGCGCGCGACTGGATGCAAAACCAAGGCGGAAGACCACATTATCCAGGCGGGACTCAAGGATTTGAAGCAAGTTCAAACCGGTGAGACCGCGGCGGGTGATCGCCGTATCGTAATAGCGGCGGAACTGGCGTTCAAGCACGCCATACACGCGGCGAGCCTTCTGCTTGGCACGTAACTGGCGGGCAAAGTCGGAGGCGCGACCGGTGGAACCGGGGTTGCCGCCACGACCAGAAGTTTTGCCATGCTGACCAGGGGCAAAGCTGCGGCGCTCGAAGGCGCATTTGGGAGTGAAACAGCGCTCACCTTTGAGGTAGAGTTTTTCTCCCTCACGGCGGCAAAGTTTACAAACCGGACTTAAAGATTTAGCCATAAATAAACAACCTCACTTACACGCGTCTTCGTTTCGGCGGACGGCAGCCATTGTGCGGCACCGGGGTAATATCCGCGATCAACAACACCTTCAAACCCATCGCCTGGACGGCGCGAATTGCATTCTCGCGTCCGGGACCGGGTCCTTTGACATAAAGCTCCACTTCCTGCAAGCCTTGCTGCTGGGCGGATTTGATTGCCTGTTCGGCAGCGAGGCGCGCGGCAAAGGGAGTGCTCTTGCGGGAGCCCTTGAAACCAGCGGAACCAGCCGAACCCCAGGAAATCGTGTTGCCTTCGGTGTCGGTAACAGTAACGATCGTGTTATTGAAGGAAGCGAAGATATGAACCTGTCCGCGGGACAGGGAGCGCTTCCCTTTTTTCGCACCACCTGTGCGGCGCGTGGAACGTACACTCTGAGCCATAATTTCTTAACCTTTCGGACAGGATTATTTCTTGGCGCCACGGCGACGACCGCGTCCGGCAACCGTTTTCTTGGTGCCTTTGCGAGTACGCGCATTGGTTTTGGTGCGCTGACCGTTCACCGGCAGGTTGCGGCGATG
>JBEBCV010000148.1:0-3118 GCA_041157505.1 Chloroflexota bacterium
TTGCCGCTGGGTGTCATACGTGCTTCAAAATCATGAACTTTTTGATCAGCCAGTGGAAGTTGATATTCAAAGGTCTGTAATTTTCCGGAACTTAATGTTTCTTGAATTTTCTTTTCGATCAGGCTTGAAAACTCGGGTGGGGTAACATCCCGGTTGCGCAGACCAATAAGAGAGGGAGTATCTTGTGGATAGAGATCCTGAACATCGGCTTTATAGTCAAGGAATATCCCTTCCTGGTTCATGCGGAACATGAGATCTGGATAGGCATCCAGCATGGCACGCGCACGAAATTCGCTTTCACGCAGCAATTGTTCTGCCAATTTGTTGTCGGTAATATCCCATGCGTTCAATAACAAGCTGGATACCGTGGCATCTGGATTTCTTAACGGGGTCATGGATATGCGGAACCACATCGATTTTCCGGCCACGAAACTTTCGATTTCATCCATAATGCTGATCTGAGAATCAATGACCGAACGGATGGCGGTCAAATAACTGTTTGCATATTCCCGGGGGAACACGTCGTAAATGGTCTTTCCTATAAATTCCGTTTCATGCCAGATCTCCTTCCCCTTTTCATTGGCAAATAATATTTTTCCATCCCGGTCTACAACTGCAATGGCGCTTTCAGATTTCTCGACCAGGTTGCGGTAGTTCGCCTCACTGGCTTGCAAGGCGGAAGTTGCCCTAACTCTTTCGGTGACATCATCCGCATGAACGAGTTCAGCCTCACGCCCATTGAACTGCAACGTGTGTGAGGTGATCTCAACATAAATAAGGCTGCCATCCTTTTTTATATGACGCCAAATGCCTGCCTCATCTTTGCCATCTTTTACTCTGCTTACATTTTCTAACAAGGCTTTATGATCTTCCGATGGACGTATATCCAGAATGGTCATCTTGAGGAATTCTTCGCGGCTGTATCCATAATGCTGGATCGCAGCATCATTGACCATTTGAAAAGCCAGGGTATCTATGTCATATACCCACATGGGGTGGGGGTTGTTTTCAAAGAGAGTCTTGTAATTTTCCCGGCTTTGATGCAATTCAAGCTCGGCTTGCTTTCGTTCGGTGATATCGATGATCTGTACCAAAAAACAGGGTTCATCGTCGATCTCAACGACCTCTCCCGAGATCAGCATTTTCTTTTCTTTGCCAGATCGGTATTTTGCAACCGCCTCAAAGTCGGTGACCTTTTTTTGAGTATTCAGCAGATCGACAAATCGTTGTCGTTCGTTCAGGTCTGCCCATATTCCCAACTCTGCGGCTGTGTGGTCCAAGATCTCTTCACGTGAAAACCCATACATTTTCATAAATGCTGAATTCACGTGAATGATCTTCATGTCGCTTATACGTGTAATGCTGATCGCAACCGGGCTATTTTCGAAAATGGTCACAAAACGTGCTTCGCTTTTGAGCAGAACATCCTCACTCTGTTTGATGTCTGTGATGTCGTTCATCGCTGTGAGCAACAGGTTGTGGTTTTGCACTTGAACAAATTCTGCTGAAAATACTCCATGTCGTATCTGCCCAGTTTTGGTGCGAAGGGTTAGATTTGCGTCTCGCAAGTACCCTTGAGCTTTCATGACCGTTACCAATTGATCGCGTTGGTCTGGGTCAACAAATAGATGTAGATCCCGCGCCGTTCTACCGATGATCTCTTCCTTTGTATAACCGAATGTCCTTATGAACGCATCGTTGACTTCTACATAAACAGATGTTTCCAGATCTGAGAGCGCCATGGGGTTGGGACTGATCTGAAAAACGCGGGAGAACAGCGCCTCATTCTCCGCCGATGAAGGGGTGCCTGCCGTTGATAGCTGAGACTGCTCTGTGACCTTTTTCAAGGAAGATTCCAGTTCCAATATCTGCTTTTCAGCAGCTCTTAACTCTGTTTGTAATTCGGCTTTGGTCATTTTGTTGTTCATAAAGCACGGTTCCTATTTCTAAATGAGCAGTACGATCAGGTTCTAACTACACAAAAATGTATTTCAGGCTTTTGCCAATAAAGTTTTTATGGTGCTGACCAGCTCTATCAACTTGACGGGTTTACTAAGGTATTCATTTGCACCGGCAGCCAGACATCGCTCACGATCGCCTGTCATGGATAATGCCGTAAGCGCAATGATGGGAACTGAAGCGATGGATGGGTTGACATGCGTACGAATGCGCCGGATCGTTTCCAAGCCATCCATACCGGGCATTTGAATATCTACGAGCAGGATGTTTGGATGGGCAGCATCCACTTTTTCGAGCAACTCGTAACCACTTATTGTGGTCTCTACATGGAATTGGTTCGATTTGAGGAAATCTGAAAGCATGTCCAGGGTGAGCTCATTATCCTCAGCGAGTAGAACGACTGGTAGATTGGGTTCGGCTGAAGGCAGGGGAGAAGCGGAAATTACATCCTGCCTTGTATTTGTTTCAATGAATTGCACCGTGTCGTTTGATGAGGAGATCAATGGCAGGGTCACAATAAAGCGGCTGCCTTCTCCAAATGTGCTTTCAAATTCGACAGTGCCATTGTGGAGATCTACAAGACGCTGCACGAGGGAGAGCCCGAGCCCGGTCCCTGCATATTGTCGTGCAAGGCTGCTATCGATCTGAATGAACGGTTTGAAGAGCCTTTCCTTATCTTCTGGTTTGATGCCAATGCCCTTATCCCAAACTATGAACTGTACTTTTTGTTCAGCTTTAAGAAGATTTACTTCTAACCCAAGTTCACCACCCTCGGGTGTGAACTTGATGGCATTGCTTAACAGGTTCACAAGGACCTGCTTGATACGCCGGCTGTCTACATAAAAGAGCACCGACTCGGTGGCCATGGTGTAATGTACCCGTTGTCGTTTTTTATTTGCCATGCCTTTGGTTAATTGCAGGCTTGCCTGGCAGATATCAGAAAGGGAGGCTGCTTCAAGCTGTATCTGAAGTTGGGCGGCTTCGATCTTAGAAAGGTCAAGAATATCGTTGATCAGTTCCAACAGGTGGCGGCCGCTAGATTCAATGGCTCTGATCGTCTTCGCTTGCTTTTCATTTAATTCTCCGTACGTGTTTAACTGCAAAGTCTCTGAGAGACCGAGAATGCCGGTGAGCGGTGTGCGTAATTCATGGCTCATGC
>JBEBCV010000149.1:0-5039 GCA_041157505.1 Chloroflexota bacterium
GGAGAATGATCGGGATGTTTGCTTCCACTTCCGGCGTGGAAGGAGGCGAAGCAAGTCCCAAAACAGTTTCGATGGCTTCGAAAACCGGCTCCGGTTTCATCACCATGCCACCGCCGCCGCCGTAGGGTTGGTCATCGGTGGTGTGGTGTTTGTCGTGAGTGTAATCGCGGATGTTATGAACGTTGACCGTGATCAGTCCTCGTTCGCGTGCGCGTTTGAGTATGCTGGTATCTAAATAAGATGGGAAAACTTCAGGAAGGAGGGTAAAGACCTCGAATTGCATTATGAAATTTTAGCATATAAGAAGCAAATTAGAGCTTACCCCCCTTGCTTGACTATGATTTCGAACGGATGGTAATATGAATTTATGTATTTAAGAGGAAGTAAATGGAGTATGAACAAAAGGCGGACCCGCCCAAACTGGTTCCGCATTATATTGCTTAGCTTGTTGGTGCTGGCGGGGGCGTATGTCAATCGCTTTGTGGTCGCAGATATTGACCCATTGGGCGTACCTTCGCCCACCCCCACGATCTCGCCCGATACATTGATCGCTGAAGGGGATGAACTTTTCAAGCAAGGCAAACTTATACCTGCTGCAGATGCCTATAAACAGGCGATCGTCTCGCAGCCGGATAACCCTGCCATTCATATTACGCTGGCTCGCACGTTGGCATTTTCTGGAAAGTACAAGGAAGCGCAGGTCTCTGCTGAAGATGCCTTGTTGCTCAACCCAAATAATTCCATGGCGCATGCTGTGCGTGGGTGGGCATTGAATTTTCAGGGTGAATATATTGAAGCTGAATCCAGCATTACCCGCGCGTTGGAGTTAGACCCGAATAACGCGTTGGCACATGCTTATTACGTTGAGATCCTGATCGATTCATATTACAGCGGTCTTGGCTCTTTCGATGGGATTGAAAAAGCCATTGAAGAATCCAAGGTGGCACAGGCGCTTGCGCCCGACTTATTGGAAACACATCGCGCCCGTGGATATATTCTCGAAGCGACCGGTAACTACGAAGAAGCCATCCGCGAGTATGAACAGGCGATCGCGATCAATCCCAACATCGCTGATCTATATCTTGCTATGGGACGCAATTACCGCATCTTGGGTATCTATGACCAGGCAGTGGATGCCTTCACCCGTGCCGACGCGCTCAACCCCGAAGACCCCAACCCTGATCTGCTGCTTTCGCGTACCTATGCCACCATCGGTGAGTATGGTAAAGCCATGCAGTTCGCTGAATCTTCCGTTGCCAATAACCCGGCAGATACCAATCTGCGCGGGAACTATGGTGTGATGCTGTATCGCAACGCCTATTGGGAAGATGCCATTCGTGAACTTTCCTACGTGGTTAAAGGCGGGCTTTCAGAAGATGGACATGAGATGGAAGTTATTAATCTTGTGCCCGATGCGCCGCGCATTGCCGAGTATTACTTCACCTATGGGTTGGCGCTCGCTCGCACAGACCAGTGTGGTGAAGCCTTACAGATCGCTCAATTGATCATTTCCCGCATCCCGGCGGATGAACTTGCAGTGGATAATGCCAACGAGATCACCAATCGCTGTACGGAGAATTTGAACGCGCCTCCCGCTACGGCGACAGAGGAACCAGCTGCCACTGAAGTTGATGCCACCCCGACGCCATGAACATTTATACAAGACGTAGTCTATTCAGGCGGCGCGACGAGTCCAGCGTGTACCGCATGTTCTTTTTTGTTGTGCTGATCCTTGCTGGTATTTGGCTTATCCGCTCGGTGCAGCAAGGGGATGTAAAGCCGCTCTTCCTGCCAACAGCCACGCCGACTCGTTTTGCTGCTTCTTATACTTTGGAAGGTGATGCAAACTTCACCGCCGGGCAGTTGAACGCTGCCATCGAGGCTTATAAAGAAGCCACTGTTGTAGACCCGAACAATGCCGAGGTTTGGGCGCAGCTTTCGCGTGTGCAGACCTATTCCACCGCATTGATCGTACAGCGTGAAGACCTGCTTGCTCGTTTGGATGAAGCCATTGCTTCTGCCGAAAAAGCCATCGAAGTCAACCCGGATAGCAGCGGCGCACATGCTGTATATGCATTTGCTTTGAACTGGAAGGCATCTTACACAGCAGATGACCGCGAGAAACAAAGCTTGCTTCAAGACTCTGAGCAACAAGCTGTTCGTGCGATCCAGTTGGATAATTCGAATGTATTGGCTCAAGCCTTCTATGCCGAAGTGCTCGTCGATCAGCAAAAGTGGACGCAGGCGCAGCAAGTGATCGAACAGGCACTGGCAGCAGATCCATCTCTTATGGATGTGCATCGTGTGAATGCGTATGTGCTTGAGTCTTTGGGTGAGTATGCTCTTGCTATCGAATCGTATGACAAGGCGATCGCCATCTCTCCAAACCTGACCTTCCTTTATTTGCGCGCAGGCGCGGGGTATCGTCGCCTCGCTTTTGAAAGCCCTAACGATGAAGTGCAGAGACAGTTGTTTGAAAAGTCGCTTGAATATTTCGCGCAGACCGCTCGCATCAATTCGCAATTAGGTGTGAAAGACCCGGCGCCGTATATCTCCATTGCCAAGACCTATTCTCAGATGGGTGAGTTCTTTATCGCCATTCGTAACATCCAGAAGGCGATTGAGTTCGAACCTGCCAACCCGGTTTTGTATGGCGAGTTGGGGGTGCTGTATCACAAGAACCGTAACTATGAGACGGGTATCCTTGCGCTCGGATGTGCCATTAATGGTTGCTCTGGCATAGCGTCTTGTGATGGACGTGGAGGATGCGGTCCAAACGACGTAGAAGCAGATGTTAAGCCTGTTGGTCTGGATGGCAGTACGGTGTACTACTACGACGTCTATGCCTCGGAGCTGGCGGCATTGAGTACGCCAAAGAATAATAAATGTCCGCAGGCGTTGGAGATCGCTTCCATCGTTGAACGTTCGGAATATATTTCGGATCCAAACATCGCAGCAGATATGGCAGTGGTCCGCACCATCTGTTCGTTCTCATCTGAGACGACAACCACCGGCTCTGAACCCACACCAACGGCGACCGCTGACCCAGCCCTGACCCAACCTACGCCAACGCCTTAATCTGACTACCTAATCCACAAGGATGTTGGGGTGTTGTCTTTTGATATGGCAAAATAGACCCAAAGAGCGGGTATAAGGCTTGGGGGTGAGGCAGGTTCAAGGTCAGAAAGAGGCGGGCGAGGTGTCATCAGAGAAATGTAAGAATTTTTATATATCCCCTTGACGTTGACTTTTTAAGTGAGTAAGATAGCAATTAGCACTCAGTACTATTGAGTGCTAATTCTGCGATTATTCAAAATCTAAAGTAAAAGACCTTACAGGAGGCACTAAAATGGCAAAGAACAATGTTTCGTTCAAACCCCTCGGCAGCCGCGTGTTGATCGAGACCATTGAACAGGAGGAAATCACCGCGAGCGGTATCATCCTCCCCGAAACGGCGAAAGAAAAACCCCAGCAGGGCAAGGTGTTGGCGGCTGGTCCTGGTGATCGCAACGACAAAGGCGAACGCGTCGCCATGGATGTGAAAGCTGGCGATGTGGTTCTGTTCGCCAAGTATTCCGGCACCGAAGTGAAGATGGACGGCAAGAAATTGCTTATCCTGCGCGAGAGCGATATTCTCGGCATCGTCGGCTAATCCCAATAAATTTCAGATAGAAAAAGGAAGTGAATTATGGCAGCTAAACAACTGGTATTTTCCGAAGAAGCCCGCCGCAAGCTTAAGAACGGCATGAATGTCGTTGCAAATGCGGTATCCGCCACCCTCGGCCCCAAGGGTCGCAATGTGGCCATCGATCGCAAGTTCGGCTCCCCCAGCATCACCCACGACGGTGTTTCCGTCGCCAAGGAAATTGAACTCGAAGATCCGTTCGAGAACATGGGCGCGCAGCTCCTCAAGGAAGCCGCTCAGAAGACCAACGATATCGCCGGTGATGGCACCACCACCTCCACTGTTCTCGCTCACGCCATTGTGAACGAAGGTTTGAAGGCTCTCGAAGCAGGTTACAACCCAATGCTCCTCAAGAAGGGCATTGAACTCGCCACCGAAACCATCGTGGCTGAACTCAAGAAGAACTCCGTCAAGATCGACACCAAGGAAGAAATTGCCTCCGTGGCCACCAACTCCGCCGCTGACGAAGAAGTCGGTCAGCTCATTGCGGACGTGATGGACAAGGTCGGCAAAGACGGCGTCATCACCGTTGAAGAATCCAAGACGATGCAGTTCGAAACTGAATTCGTCGAAGGTATGCAGTTCGACCGCGGTTACCTCTCCCCCTACTTCATCACCAATGCCGATGCAATGGAAGCTCAGATCAGCGATGCGTATGTTTTGATCTACGACAAGAAGATCTCCGCTGCTCAGGACATCGTTCCTTTGCTCGAAAAACTCGTTCAGCTCGGCAAGCGCGAATTGGTCATCATCGCTGAAGATGTCGATGGTGAAGCTCTCGCCACCCTGATCCTCAACAAGATCCGCGGTATGCTGAACGTGCTCGCCATCAAAGCCCCTGGCTTCGGCGATCGCCGCAAGGCCATGCTGCAAGACATCGCTGTCCTCACTGGCGGCGAAGTTATCTCTGAAGAACTCGGACGCAAGCTCGAATCCGTCACTGTTCAGGAACTCGGCCGCGCTGAGAAGATCGTCTCCGACAAGGAAAACACCACCGTCATTGGCGGCAAGGGCAAGAAAGCCAACATCGAAGCCCGCATCAAGGAAATCCGCATTGAGATCGACAAGAGCACCAGCGATTACGATCGCGAAAAGCTCCAGGAACGCCTTGCCAAGTTGAGCGGCGGCGTCGCCATCATCCGCGTGGGTGCTGCGACCGAAACCGAAATGAAGGAAAAGAAGCACCGCGTTGAAGATGCCCTCTCCGCTGCCCGCGCAGCCGTTGAAGAAGGGATCGTCCCCGGTGGTGAGATCTCCCTCATCAACGCTTCCATCAAGCTCGACAAGCTCGCCAAGGCGCAGGCTGAAGAAGCTGAAGAAGTGAAGGTCGGTATCAACATCATCAAGAAGGCGC
>JBEBCV010000150.1:0-12247 GCA_041157505.1 Chloroflexota bacterium
ACGACGTCGCGCGTGGCGCCAGAGTTGGTGCCTGCGATCAGCGTGACCCGCCCGTTGACCTTTTCTTTGACGAATTTGAAAATGTCCAGCCGTTCGGCTTCGGTGAAGGCATAGACTTCGCCCGTGGTGCCGCCGGGGACAAGCCCTGCGATCTTGTTGGCAATCAGGTATTCGATCAGTTGTTCAAGAACGGGGTAGTTGATGCTTTCATCCGCGTTGAAGGGGGTGACGATTGGGGCGTAAATTCCTTTGAGTTGCATGTGGTTCTCCGAGTTGGGGGGATTAGGTATCAGTTGTCAGGATCAAGGTTCCAAGGGTCAAGTTGGAAGGTGGCGCCCATTATAAAAGACCTGACAGGTTTGGGTGGAAATGTTTACTTGCAATAATTACTTTTGATACAACTCGCGGGCTGCGGGTTTGTCCGCGGAGGAGTGGCAGAGGAAAACGCGAAGGGGGCGATTGGTTGTCATAAGAGATTGATGAAAACTATATTTGAATTCCCATCAGATTATACCTGTCCAAAATCATCGCTTCAATTAGGACATAAAATGTCCGAGCCTCACTAGTCCTCACAATTAAAACATACATTTTTCATATCTTACTTAAAAGCCAGTCCTACACTCCGAAGTGTTCAAATTCACAATGGAGAAATTATGAAAAACATCAAAAAGCTTTTACCTATGCTCGTCGGCGCCGCATTGGTCGTGTTCGTCCTCATTCAATTCATCCCCTATGGGCATCAACATACCAACCCAGCCACCGTATCCGAACCGCAATGGTCCAGCCCTGAAGCGCGGGCGCTCGTCAAACAGAACTGCTTCCAGTGTCACAGCAACGAAACCAACTGGACCTGGTACTCGAACATCGCCCCTGCTTCCTGGCTCATCCAATGGGATGTCAATGAAGCTCGTCAGCAATTCAACTTCTCCGATTGGAACAACAAACCAGGTGAAGTAGATGAAATGATCGAAGAAATTCAAGGAGGCGGAATGCCCCCCGCTCAATATACGCTCTTCCACCCCAGCGCCAAATTAACCGCCCAAGAAAAACAAGATCTCATCCAAGCCTTGCAAAGCTCCATCCCGTAAGGTTTTCTCCCTTCAAACGACAGAGGCACAGATAAGTCTGTGCCTCTGTCCATTTAAGGAATTAAAAAAGAACACTATACAAAGATTTCGCCATCCGCCACCATCTGACGGATATCCTCCATATACTCATACATCACCGTATCCGCTTCAATGAATGGGATGCGTTTGCGGATCAAAGCATAAACGTTTCTTGTCCCTTCACCCAAGCGTTTTTCTTCGCCAATGATCTGCTTGCGGAAGTCCACACCCTGCGCGGCAGACATCAACTCGATGGCGAGGATTCGCTCCACGTTATCGAGCACGCTTCGCAGTTTGACCGCAGCGGTCGCGCCCATACTGACATGGTCCTCCACGTTGGCGGAGGTGGGGATCGTGTCCACGCTGGCGGGGTGGGCAAAGACCTTGTTCTCGGTCGCCAATGCCGCCGCAGTATATTGCAGGATCATAAAGCCGGAGTTCAACCCGCCTTGTTTTGTCAGGAAAGCAGGCAAAGTATGGATGTTCGAGCTTTCATCGGTCAAACGCATCGTGCGACGTTCAGAGATATTGCCCAACTCCGCCACCGAAAAGGCGAGGTAATCCATCGCGATCGCCAGCGGCTCACCGTGGAAGTTCCCGCCAGAAAGAACCGTGATTTCATCCTTCTCATCAACGAAGATCAGCGGATTATCCGTCACTGCATTCAATTCAATTTCAAAGACCCAACGCGCGTACGCAATCGCGTCCCGTACCGCTCCATGCACCTGCGGAATACAACGCAGCGTGTACGCATCCTGCACATTCAACGACGAATGCTCGCGGGTGAATTCACTGCCTTTCAACAAACTACGTAAATAACGTGCGCACTCGATCTGGCGCGGAAATGGTCGCAGGTTATGAATGCGCTCATCGAAAGCAAGGTCCGTTCCATTCAAGGCTTCGAGGCTCAAGCATCCGGCAATGTCTGCGGTCTGGCTGTAACGTTCCGCTCGCAAGGTCTGCAAGACTCCCATCGCCGTCATGATGGTCGTGCCATTCGTCAGCGCCAAGCCTTCCTTCGCCGCCAAGGTAATGGACTTCAACCCAGCGCGTTTGAACGCCTCCGCACCAGACAGCACCTCGCCTTGATACTCCACTTTCCCTTCGCCGATGATCGGCAACGCCATGTGCGCCAACGGAGCCAGGTCACCGCTCGCGCCAAGCGAACCTTTCTCTGGAATCACCGGATGAATGCCTGCGTTGAGCATATCCACCAGCAGTTGCAAAGTAGTGAGACGAATGCCAGAATGTCCACGTGAAAGCGTGTTGGCACGAATGAGCATGATCGCGCGCGTGGTCGGAATATCGAACGGATTCCCCACCCCCACCGCGTGGCTCACCAAAATATTGCGCTGCAACAACTCCACCTGGTCGGGTGGAATGATGCGGTCTTTGAACGCGCCAAAGCCCGTAGTAATTCCATATGCGATCGTGCCGCGCGAGAGCAACGTCTGCACCGCGTTGGCAGCACGCGTCACCAGTTTCTTTGCTGCGTCACTGATCTCCACTCGCGGCGCATTCGCACCTCCATACGCCACCGCCTGCACCTGCTCAAACGTCAAACTCTGCCCATCCAGATAAATAATTTCCATGCAACCTCATTTGACCTTTTGTGATTTTTTTTACCACAAAGGCACAAAGTCTCGAAGTCTCAAAGATAAAAACTTGGTGACTTGAGGTCTTGGCGTCTTTGTGGTTTAAGAAAATTAACGGGCAACGATTAACTCGCCACCCGTTTCGACATCATAATATCCGGCTTGCCCAGTCCATTCGCATCTGGCACCACACCAGTAATGACATAGCCCATCTTTTGATAGAACTCATATGGGTGACCTTTAAAGTTCTGAATGTTCTTTACCTTATCCCACAAGTTTTCATACAGATCAACCATCGCAAGCGACGTCATTTCATTTTGGTCATCCGAACCCAGCATGATCGTCAAGCCGCCGCGCTGCCGCACCTGTTCTTCAAACGCCATCACCAACGCACGCCCAATGCCCTTGCCTTGCAAACCCGGCTGCACCGCCAGCGGATGCAACTCCCATACCTTGCCATCATATTCAGGGATGCCACCGATCATGCCAAGCAATTTTTCATCTTCGATCGCAACAAGGCAGATCCGTTCTGCCTCGCACATCTCTTCCACTTCTTTCAATCCATCCTCAAACGTTTCCCACGCATCCGCCCAATGCTCACGAAAGGCATCCACCAGCAGCTGCGCCATTTGATGTTTGAGTTTTTCATTTCCGTCAAACGTCACAATTTGCATGACAGCCCCTATTTGATCACAACCGGATTCCCACTGCGAATCGACTCGACCGCCGCAAATGTGGACTTGGTCACAGCCATGATCTGCTCATATGGGATCGGCGGCTCTTTCCCCGCCCGAACCGACTCAGCGAAGGCAGCCGTCTCCACCCTCCAACCTTTATCTTGCGCAATACGCTCATCTTTCTTTCGCCCATCTTTCACAGTGGTCAATGAGACGTAATCATCCAACACCGCCACCATTCCCCCACAGAACACTTCCAGCCGTTCCTTCGGCATGGACTTGTCGCCATTGGCGAGATAATCCACCACGCCGATGGAACCGTCTGCAAAGGTAAAGGTCATGGAAACATTGTCCTCGCGATACTTACCGTTATTCGGTAAAGCATACGCCGAGACCTTCACCGGCAGCGCACCGACAAGATACGTGAGCACATCAATGAAGTGACACGCTTCACCAATGATCCGTCCACCGCCGATGGCTTCGTCTTGTGTCCAGTGATTGGCAGGGATAAAACCAGCGTTGACGCGGTAGTGAGCATGCAAAGGCTCTGTGCGATTTACGATCTGCGATTTTAGATTTTGGATTAGTGGAGCAAATCTACGATTGAAACCAACAGTGAGTAGTGAGTGGTTAGTAGAAAGCGCTTTAGTGATTTGCGTCAGTTGCTTTTCATTAATGGCAAGTGGCTTTTCAACAAAAACATGCTTACCCGCTTTAAGAGCCTTAATAACAATCTCGGCATGTGTGTCGTGTCGCGTAAGAATCGCAACCGTGTTGATCTTCGGGTCGTTGATAATCTCATCTTCACTAGACGTAGCATACTGAAAACCAAACTTCTTGCCTGAGTGCTGAGCATGCAAACCACCTGATGATGCAATACCAACTAGTTCAAAGTCTTTGGTGTTCTTTAGAATAGGAAGCAATGTAGAGTTTGCAAATAATCCAGCGCCTAACACCCCTAGTTTGACGATGGACGACGGACGATGGACGATGGAAGGGAACTCAACCTTTCTTTCCTCTTTCATCTTACGGTCAGGGTAAGTAAGAAGAACACCAAGGAACGGCTCTTTCTTCTTCCCCGTAATCACTTCATAGGCTTTCACGCCTTCTTCAATATCAAAGCGATGCGAGATCAACGGCGCGACGTTCAACTTTCCACTTGCCATCAGGTCTACAACGGCTTGAAAATTGCGTCCCTCCGTCCAGCGGACATAACCGATGGGGTAATCCTGTCCGTTCTCTTCGTAGTTCAGGTCATAGCGACCAGGTCCATAAGAGCGGGAGTTGATGAATGAAATCTCTTTTTCGTAATAAACCTTGCGCGGAAAGTTAAGCCCTACTGCACCCGTAGCAACAACCTTTGCGCGGTCTCTTGCAATGACACCTGCCAGTTCAACCGGGTCATTCGAGGAGGTGTCGGCGCAGATAATGATGTTGTCGAAGCCGCGGTTGGCGGTGAAGGCAACAGCGGTCGCTTCGGCTTGAGGGCGTGTAACAGCTTGAATTCCAAGAGAAGAGGCGAGCTTGACGCGTTTTGGGTCGATGTCAATGCCAAGGACGTTGCATCCCGCCGCAGCTGCCAGTTGAATCGTCAATAATCCTAAAAGACCTAAACCGATCACAGCGACATTTTCGCCAAGCTGCGGTTCTGCGAGACGGAAGCCATGCAAAGCAATCGCACCGAGGGTGGTGAATGCGGCGGATTCAAAATCAACGTTCTTCGGGAGTGGGGTGAGCAAGTTACGCGGCACAACATTGTATTCGGCATGGGTGGCATAACCTCCACCCGCACACGCTACGCGCTGACCGACCTTGAACCCTTGCATATTTTTCCCAAGCGCCACGATGGTACCAGCGGTGGAATAACCAAGCCCCATTGGCTGGTCGAGGCGGTTGAAGACCGCTTGCACGGTCGGCTTGATTCCTTCACGTTTGGCTTTATCGAGGGTTTGTTTTACGAGATCAGGGCGGGAACGTGCCTTGCCTATATAACTTTTTTCTGCAAATTCGACGACCATGCGCTCAGTGCCCGCAGAAACAAGGCTGGACGAAACTTTGACAAGCGCCTGTCCTTCTCGCGGTGTTGGGATGGGTACGTCTTCAACGATGGTCTTACCATCTTTTATATTTTGTAAAAGTTGCTTCATACCCAAAAGTATACCCGTTACAGTGTGAAATTGCGCCAAGATGTAAAGTATTTTTTGAACTATGAAGATTTTATGATGATAATTTATTTTGTGAAAAGATGCGCAACATGACATTCATCACCTTTTCGATTAAGTAAAAACTTAAATATTGATTCCTTTTTTTGCCGGGAGTATTCTAAGACCAAGACAGAACGGCATGCGCCGTTCTATATTCATTTGTCAAAAAGGAGATTCATCATGGAACTTGGTGGTTATGCAAATAAGGTCGCATGGGTAGACCTTTCCGCTGGCAAGGTGGAATTCAAACCCATCGCCGAAGACGATGCCCGCAAATATATTGGCGGACGCGGCTTGGGCGTCAAATATGTATTCGACAACGGACCGCAAGTTGATCCCCTCTCCCCCGACAATATTCTTTGCTTTATGAACGGACCCCTCACTGGCTCTGAAGCCAACATGAGCGGACGCATGGCAGTCGTGACCAAATCGCCTCTGACCGGAACCGTTACAGATTCCCACCATGGCGGTTGGTCTGCCGCCCGCCTGCGCTGGGCTGGCTTCGATGGCTTGGTCTTCAAAGGCAAAGCTGCCAAACCCACCTATGCTTACATCCATGATGACAAGATCGAACTGCTCGATGCTTCCGAAGTTTGGGGCAAGGGCGTTCACGACACCATCAAGCACTTCAAAGAAAAATACGGTGAAAAAGACCTAACCGTCATCACCATCGGACAAGCCGGTGAAAACCTCGTCAAGTACGCCTGCTGGGTCAACGAAAATGACCGTGCCTCAGGACGTGGTGGCACTGGCTGCGTCGGCGGAAGCAAGATGCTCAAAGCCATCGTCATCAAGGCAGAGAAAAAGATCGTCAAAGCCGCAAACCGCGACAAGTGGAAGGAAGCCCATAAGAAAGCCCTCGCCGAGATCATGGACGAGCGTGTGGTCACCTCCCCGCGCAAGGGCGGTCTCTCCGTCTACGGCACCAATGTGCTCATGAACATGACCAACGTCATCGGCGGTCTGCCCACCAAGAACAGCCAGTTCACCGGCTGGGAACATGCCGAAAAAGTCAGCGGCGAATACGTCAACGACAACATCCTTGTAGATAACCCCACCTGCCACGCTTGCCCGGTCGCCTGCAAAAAGGAAGTGGAAATCAAAGACGGTCCATATGCCGGACTGCGCATGGAATCTGTCGAATACGAACCCGCCTGGTCAGTCGGTACGAACTGCGGCAACGACGATATCCGCGTAGTAGCCAAAATGATCGACTGTGCCAACGACTACGGTTACGATGCGATTGAAGTTGGTCATCCGCTCTCCGTTTGGATGGAAGCCAGCGAACGCGGCTATACCAACGGCTCTGGCAAACTCAATTGGGGAGACGGCACCGCCATGGTGGAAGCTGCACGTATGATCGCTTATCGCGAAGGTTTCGGCAACGTCCTTGCTGATGGTGCCAACGCCACTGCTGCTCACTTTGGTCACCCCGAACTCGCCATGACCGTCAAGGGTCAGGGCGTGCCCGCATATGACCCACGCGGCATCAAGGGTATGGGTTTGGGCTACGCCACTTCCAACCGCGGTGCATGCCACCTGCGCGGCTACACCCCCGCCGCCGAAGTTGTCGGCAATGTACTTGGTCCATCCACCGTCGCCGATCCGCTCGCATGGAAAGGCAAAGGCGAGATGAACTTCATCTTCCAAAACGTCCATGCTGTCACCGACTGCCTCGACGTCTGCAAATTCGCCACCTTCGCCGAATCACTCGACTCCTTCGCCGCTCAATACGAAGCGATGACGGGCGTTCCGTGCGATGCGGGTCACCTGCTCAAGGTCGGCGAGCGCGTCTACAACCTCGAACGCCACATCAACAACCTCAACGGCTTCCGCGAAGGCTCCGACACCCTGCCCAAACGCTTCACCACCGAACCCTCCACATACGGTGGCAGCAAGGGTCAGGTCTGTGAACTCGATGACATGCTCGTGGAATATTATGAGAAACGTGGATGGGTTAACGGCGTTGTGCCCGAAGCCAAACTGAAGGAATTGGAGATCATCTAATTCCCGGCTCTTTCCTAGCCGAAAGTTGATTCGGTTTCCTGAAACCGAATCTCCCCGAAACCAAAAGCAGGGCAACGTGAGTTGCCCTGCTTTTCTTTAACCACCCGCAGGCGTAAAAATATTATAGACTCATCGGGTACGAAAAATAATCCTGAAGCGATGACACAAAACTATGTCATCCCTTCAGGATTTGAAAACATCAAACTGTAATTCTAGAATCAAGACACCCCTTCGGGCTTGGGTTATCCGCCCCCCACTGCTGGAAAGACATTGACCGTATCCTCTTGAGTGATGGGTGTGGCAAACTGCAATTCGGTAAATTGCACATCGCGCCCATTGATAAAAAAGTGGACGTGCCCATGCATTTCGCCATTCTCTTTGAGCAGTTCTTTCTTCATGGCTGGAAAACGCTCACAAATGGCATCCAGCAATTCGCGGGCTGTAATGCCATGTTCCAGATCGAACACAATGGTTTTGCCTCCGGCAATATCACGCAGGGTTGCAAAGAAATTTACTTTCATAAATTCATCTCCTCTTTATTAAGTCAGCTAACGCAAGACTTCCACATTCAATTTTCCACTTGAGATGGGAGAGAAAAAACTGATCACCGAATCTGGTTGAATTGGCGCATCAATACCTTCCGCCCGCAAACGCGGATTTCGTCCATCCACATACACCGGCACATCCGGACGCAATTGACCACTTTCGTCCAGCAAATGAGACGCGGTCTCGGGATATTTCTCAAGCAACAACGCCATCAACTTGCGAAAAGAATTGACCCCTGCTTCATTGATCTCAAGCAAGGGCATTCCAACGGTCGTCCGCATGTTGGCATAAAAGCGCAGTTGCATGGTCACATTTTATCATTTTCAAACCTGTTTTTTATTTTGGACGCAGACAAGCACAGACTACGCGGATAAAACCAAAACCAGCATCTGAGTTAAAACAAACTCACCCCAAAATAGATTTTCAGAGTGAGTTAATGTAAATTACGAAACAACTTAATTTATGGGCACTGAATGATGCCTTGAGCCCACAAACATCCGCCGCAAACCGGGGCAATTTCATTGCCTAGGCAGTCTTCTACATTTTCTTCAGAGAGATCGCAACCGCCACAGAAGGTGCAGGGTGCAAAAACAAAATTATGCAAACGTTCACGATACGCAACATATTCTGGATTAAGCCAGATCTCTTCGAGCGTGTTTTCACGCACATTGCCAATGATGTGTTTCTTCGAGAGGCGCGGTTTGCCATGCAGGTAACTCATGTGTGTGTGCATCAACGGCCAACACGGGCTGACCTCCCCCGTCCATGAGATGGACATGGTGCCGCTTTCGACGAAGTTACAGACATCATTAGCACCACCCCAGTTATTTCCCGCAAAGCTGACATTGCATCCGCTGTTGAAGGCTTCAGCGAGAGCTTCCATGGTGTCTTCGTTGAAGTCCATTTTGGGGAGGCTGAGTTTTGGAAGCACAGGAGAAGGCATGTAGGCGATATTGCGCATGGTACGTGTGTACAGACGGTCTTCCTGCATTTCAGGTGTGGCAGGTTGAACATTGCTCACAGAGAAATAACGCGCACCGAAGGTATGTCCCAATTTGATGATCTTGGGCAGGTCATTTATGTTGCGCTTCATCGCAACAAACGCCACACCAATCTCCGGCTTCGGAAAGTGTCCACCCCCGCGCATTTTGAACAAGCGGCGCAGATTTTCAAGAATAAGGGGCAGTTCTGCACCCAGACGGACATCGGCAAACCCTTCGGGGGTGGCGCCATCAAGTGAGACCCAAAGAGTATCCAACCCCGCATCGATAAGTTCCTGGCATTTTTTCTCGGTGAGGATGGTGCCATTAGTTATGAGCTCCACTTTGACACCCAACTCTTTCACACGCCGGATCCATTCAACAGTTTTTTGATGGAAAAGCGGTTCTCCGATGCCGCCAAAATAGACATCGGGGATGGGGTCCATTTGTTTCAAACCGTTGAGGATATTTTCAAAGGTTTCTTCGGTCATACGTCCGATGGGCTGGTCCCACGCATTACGGAAGCAGGTGATGCAGTCGAGGTTACAGGCTACGGTGGGTTCGATATAAACCTTGGTGAGGTGCGTCACCGGGCGGTGCATGCGGACAAAGTTATGCCCTTCGTCGAGGCGAACCTTAGAGCCAGGATTCAGCCCGTATTGGCGAGCAACTTCGGGCGGAAGAATGAGGCGTCCGTTTTCATCCACTTCTGCCCAAGCTGTGGTTTGTTTCGTTGAGAGAATATCCATTTCTTACTCCTAGAATTAATCCAATTACCACCCATCATATCCATTTTGGTCAAAATTACATGTGACAAAAGTTACGTTTTTTTCCTCAAATGGAATGTGAAAAGTGGCGGTAATTCGGAGTGATATAATTTTGCCATTCCATAATATAGGAGTATCACGTTGGCAGATATACGCATTTCCAAGTATGCAAAGATCCTGGTGGAACATTCCGCCCGCGTAAGACCCGGTGACCGTATTTTGCTCGAAGGCACAACCGCTGCTGAGCCTCTTTTGCGGGAACTATATGTTCAGATTTTGGAAAAGGGTGGTCATCCGCATCTTATGATGACTTTTCCCGGCACCATGCCCTTCAGTCAGGATGAAATGTATCTGACTTACGCCAATGAAGCACAATTGGATTTTGTACCCACTTTTTATAAATTAGCATACGAACAATTCGAAGGACGCATCCGCATCCATTCGGCGACCAATACCAAAGGGACAACGAACATCGACCCTTCGAAAATCGCACGACGTGCCAAAGCGACCGGTGTGATCACCGATTTTCAATTCCGTCGCGGTGCTACAGATGAATTCAAATGGTGTACCACCCTCTACCCCACTGAAGCGTATGCCCAAGATGCAGGGATGAGTTTAATGGAGTACGAAGATTTTGTTTTCGGCGCTGTGCATGCTAATGAAGATGATCCCATTGCATTCTGGAACAGCGTTAAGGCAAAGCAACAAGCTGCGGCTGATTTTATGAAGGGCAAGAATCAAGTCATCTTGCGCGGACCGAATGTGGACTTAACCCTCTCAGTGAAGGGTCGTACGTTCATCAACTCGTATGGCACTCACAACATGCCCGATGGCGAAATCTACACCGGACCTGTGGAAGACTCTGTGAACGGTTGGGTGAAGTTCACCTACCCTGCCAATTATCAAGGCACCAGCGTGGAAGGCGCGGAATTGACCTTCTCGAACGGCAAAGTGACCTCAGCCAATGCGGATAAGAATCTCGATTTCCTGCTCCGCACTTTGGATAGCGATGACCGCTCACGTTATCTCGGCGAGTTTGCCATTGGTACGAATTTTGATATTCAGAGATTCACCGGCAATATTCTCTTTGATGAAAAGATCGGCGGCTCGTTCCACATGGCGCTTGGGAATGGTTACCCGGAAACGGGCTCCAAGAACAAGAGTGTCATTCACTGGGACATGATCTGTGACATGCGCACTGACTCCGAAATTCTTGTAGACGGTGAGTTGTTCTACAAAAATGGACAGTTCGTGTTCGATAAGTAGGGATGAGTAACGGGTAATAAAAAAGTAGGTCACGCTAAAAGCATGACCTACTTTTTTATTCATCCCCAAAGGATATACCAATGTTCCGCGCAGTGATAACTGCATCACCTTGCAGGTTAACGCGCTTGGGCACCGCCACTGCTTTATCGAGCGGAAGGTCGGTGATCTCGCCGCATTGCAAAGCAACCATCCGGTCAAAACCTTTGCGTGCCGCCAGGCGAACCGCCGCTGCGCCATAACGGGTTGCCAGCCAGCGATCGAAGGCAGTTGGCGTCCCGCCGCGTTGGACATGCCCAAGAACGGTCACACGTGATTCGAAGCCCTGCGTTTCAATGTATTCGGCAACAACCTGTCCGATCCCACCCAAGCGCGGCACATAGACCTCATCCCCTTTGCGCGAATAGACCTGTGCCCCACCGACCGGTTTAGCACCCTCAGAGACTGCCAACAAGCTAAACTTGCGTCCCTGTTCGCTGCGGGATCGGATCTTTTTCATGATGTTTTCAAATTTGAACGGGATCTCGGGAATTAAAATTACATCTGCCCCACCGGAGACACCTGCGTTAAGGGCAATGAAACCTGCATCCCGTCCCATCAATTCCACTACCATGGCACGGTGATGAGACTCTGCCGTGGTATGCAGACGGTCTAATGCTTCTGACGCGATGTTCAAAGCTGTGTCGAAACCAAAGGTGATCTCCGTGCCGCCAATATCATTATCAATGGTTTTGGGAACGCCAATAATGGGCACACCTTTCAGGGCAAGTTCATGCGCAATGTGGAGTGTCCCATCGCCGCCGAGGACGAGAAGTGCATCCAAGCCTTGTTCCTTGATGCCTTTTACGATCTCATCCGAAACATCGATCGTGACCTCTTTCCCGTCACGGATCACCTTGCGGGCATAGGGGTTGCCACGATTCGCCGCACCAAGGATCGTTCCTCCACGCGGAAGGATTCCGCGCACCTCTTCCATCCCTAAACGAATAATTCCATTTTTGGGGTCAAGGAAACCGTCATAACCATCCCGAATCCCGATGACCTCACAACCATATTCATTGATCGCCGTCTTTACTGCCGCGCGGATGACCGCATTCAGCCC
>JBEBCV010000151.1:0-10849 GCA_041157505.1 Chloroflexota bacterium
GGACATTTGGTGCAGGTCATAACTGGCATTCCGTATTTTTATCGTCAGTTCGGGTACGACATGGCGTTAAATCTTTCCGGTGCACGGCGCGGATTCGAACCACATGTGCCTGCTCTGAAAGAAGGCGAAACGGAACCACTCAACATCCGCCCAGCAGTGGAAGCGGATGTTGACTTCATCTTGAAGACTTATGAGTCTCATGAAAGAAAACATGCAATTTCATGCAAACGCACGCCGGAGATCGTTCGCTATGAAATGACAGGCAAGAGCGTTTTGAGCATCATCCGCTACGAAAAGATGATCATTGAAGATACGAATGGAAAGCATATTGGCTACTTTGAGCATCCTAATGAGTTATGGTTTGGCGGGGTGGCTTGTGTGTATTTTGCGCTTGCAGAGGGAGCCTCTTGGTTGGCGGTTGCACCGAGTGTGGTGCGTTATTTGTGGAAGAAGGGCGCGGAGATCGCCGAGCGCGAATCCATGACACGTACTTCCTTCAGTTTCAACCTTGGCGAACAGCACCCCATCTACGAAGTGTTGGACGATAAACTGCCGACGGTGAGGAAGCCATATGCGTATTACGTCCGCGTGCCAGATGTGCCAGCGTTCTTGACTCAGGTGAAACCAGCATTGGAGAAGCGATTAGCGGAGTCTGCGGCGGTTGGCTACAGTGGCGAACTGCGAGTTGGTTTTTATAAAGATGGTTTCCGTATGGTTTTTGAAAACGGAAAGATCACTTTGATCGAAGCCATCAAGCACACTACAGACCGCGATGTGGATGTTGCTTTCCCAGAGTACACATTCCTGCACGTTTTGTTTGGGCACCGCAGTTTTGATGAATTGCGCCACGCTTTTGTAGATTGTTATGTGCATAATCCTACGGCGCGTGTATTGATCAATGCGCTTTTCCCGAAGCGAGATTCGTTCGTGCAGGCAGTTGCTTAATATGTTTCGAGTAGAAGCCTCCAAAGTTTATTACTTTATCGAGTTCACATCTTCGGCGTTCTTTTCGATGATGTTTGTGGTCATTTCCTTGTATGAAGCCACTGTGGCAGGATTGACCCCCATGCAACTCGTATTGGTTGGAACCACCTTGGAGGTTTCTGCTTTTCTCTTTGAAATTCCAACCGGTGTCGTGGCAGATGTCTTTTCGCGCAGACTGTCCATCATCATCGGATACCTCATGATGGGAGCAGGTTTTTTAGTAGAGGGTCTATTCCCATCGTTCCTTCCCATTTTGTTTGCGCAAGTGATCTGGGGTGTCGGCTACACTTTCACCAGCGGAGCCACGCAAGCATGGATCACCGATGAAGTGGGGGAGGAGAAAGCCAATCCGCTTTTTATGCGGGCGGCGCGAGTGGGCTTGGTTGCTTCATTGATCGGCATGGGTGCAACGACATTCATCGGTGCGAACAATGCGGCGATGCCGATCCTCGTCGGCGCAATCGGTGTGATTCTGGTTGGCATCGTTTTGATCTTCATCATGCCTGAAACGGGCTTCAATCCTACTCCAATGGAAGATCGCAGCACATGGCAGCATATGTTGCACACTTTCAACGAAGGTGTGAAGTCCGTGAAGACGCGCCCGCGGTTGATGTATATTTTGGGCGTCGGTTTTTTCTTCGGCTTATATAGTGAAGGCTTCGACCGTCTTTGGGTGAAGCACTTGCTCGACACCTTTCAAATCCCCATTCTTTTTGGCGGTAATCAAGTCGCTTTCTTTTCGCTGTTGAGATTTTCAGCGGGTCTACTAACGGTTTTCGTAATGCAGTTCATCGAAAAGCGCGTGGATTCGAGTAGTCCGCTTTCGATCGGGAAGGCGATGATGATCGTGACGGGAGTTATTGCCGTTGGCATTATCGGATTTGCACTCTCCCCGCTTCTTCCTATAACTATGGGGTTGTATCTAACCATTTACATTTTGCGCCAGGTGAAGATTCCTCTGCAAACTGCCTGGGTCAATCATAAGCTCGACCCGCAGACCCGCGCCACAGTCCACTCGATGACAGGACAGGTGGATGCGATCGGACAGATTCTGGGCGGAGGATCCGCGTTCATTGCGCGTTATTTATCTGTTGTGGCAGCGATCGTGACTTCAGGATTTCTGCTTGGGCCAGCACTCGGCTTGGTCCGCAGAGCCAACTTACAGTCTGAGTATGAAGCGGCAGCTGATGATGTGGGGGAATTGGCAGGTAAGTGAGCGGTTCAATGGATAAAAAAATCCGACATTTTTTATCCATACCAGAGTGCAAACAGGTTTAATTGACGCATTATCAGTTTACCAAGTATAATTTTGAGCGCTCCCTAAGAAGGGAATTTGAGGAATTATGGCTCTGCGCGGTAATTTAAGAGATTTTACGATCACTCAACTTTTGAACCTCATTAACCTTGCCAGCAAAACAGGTACCTTGGTGATTGATGGGGCATCGGAACAGGCGTATGTGTCGTTCCGCGAGGGCAAGTTGGCATACGCACGCATTGGCAAGGAAGATGGCAGCCTTGCCTCTGTTCTTTATAAGGCAAATAAGATCAATGCCAATCAATATAAAGCCATTATCGACCGTGCCGGGCAGATGTCTGATAAAGAATTAGGTCTGCTGTTGATCAATGCTGGATATGTTTCTCGTGATGATATTCTGTTGAATTTGCAAGGTTATTTCACAGATATGATCCGTCGTTTGTTCACGTGGGTGGAAGGTGTGTTCCGTTTTGAGGCGGAGATGCTACCACCTGATGATCGTATCAATGTTCGGCTCGACCTTGAAAATATCATCATCGAAGGTTCCCGGCAACTGCGTGAGTTGGAGCAGTTGCAGGATGAGATCCCAAGTTTGGATATGGCACTGAAGTTCACCGAACGCCCGCTGACCAACGTCAACTTGAGTGTGGATGAGTGGAAAGTGGTCAAGTTCGTAGACCCGAAGAATACGATGCGTCAGATCGCGAAGACAAACAAGTTAACAGAAGTTGAAGTGCGCCGTATCGTGTATGGTTTATTACAGGCAGGTCTTGTGGAATTGGTCCGCCCTGCCGATGCGCCTTTGCCCCAAGCTGTAAAACCGCTCGCTCCGCAAGAAGTGGAAGACAAAAAGAATTTGGTCAACAAACTGATCGGCCGTATTCGTTCGTTATAATTTTTAGAGGCCGAAAGGATAGGAATTATGCAAACGGTCAAAATGGTAGTCACGGGTCCATTCAGCGCTGGCAAGACGCAATTCATTCAGTCAGTCAGCGAGATCGATGTGGTTGCCACAGAACGCAGGATTTCCTCCGAGGAGGAACGCACGGTCAAATCTGCCACAACTGTGGCGATGGACTTTGGGCGCATCACAGTTGACCAGGACTTGGTCTTGTACCTGTTCGGTACCCCCGGTCAGAAACGTTTCGACTTCATGTGGGAGATCCTCTCTGAAGGTATGTTGGGCTTCATTGTTATGGTGGATAGTACCCGCCCCGAAACCTTTCGCGAAGCACGCTCGATCCTTGAAACTTTCCGCGCTTATGCACCTACACCATTTGTTGTGGCTGCCAACAAGCAGGATAAGGAAGATGCATGGGATCTGGAGGATATGGGTCACGCGTTACGCCTTGATAAGAATACAAAACTGCTGCCTTGTGTTGCGACAGACCGTAACTCTGTTAAGACCATTTTGCTTGAGTTGCTTTACAGCATCATGAGCGAGATGGAAGGGAAATAGCGGGCGGGTGATGACTTACTGTGTCTTCAATTACGACTGATCAAGGAATCGTTCATTACGAGGTTTTCGGTCGGGGGAAACCGGTCATCCTTTTACATGGGTATCAGGGTTCGTGGGGGTTATGGCAGGAGACCATGGCGTACCTGGGTGCGTTTTACCGCACATACGCGCTGGATTTTTGGGGCTTCGGCGAATCGGGTACCAAGCGTTCCACCTATGCGGTAAAAGATTTTGTTAGTTTGGTGTACCAATTCATGGAGCAATTGGGCATCGTCCGCGCGCCGTTGGTGGGACACAGCATGGGCGGAACGGTCAGTTTAATGACGGCGATGCAGCATCCAGACCGGGTGCAGAAGGTGGTCGTGATCGGTTCGCCGATCTCTGGTTCTTCTCTTTATTTCTTCCCTCGCGTATTTGGTTATAGGACCGTTGGCTGGCTCACATATCATAATCTTTGGATCTATAAAGGGTTCTATCGAATCCTTTCTCCTTTTTATTCAAAAGATAAGAATTGGGCAAAGATGATGGATCGCGATGTTTCGCAGGTCTCATTGGAAGCATTCTTCTCTAGTATCGGCTCCTTACGCCGAACAGATCTGCGTCCAAGTCTTCATTCCTTACAGGCACCTGTATTGGGCATGTATGGTGATAAAGATATTGTGGTGAACCCAAACCAATGGAAACCACTTTTGGATGGCGCTCCCAAAGCCCGAATTGAACGCTTTCATACAGCAGGTCACTTCATTATGTTGGATGAGCCGATTACATTCAACCAAAAACTCAAAAATTTCCTAGACGAAGACCTACAAAACTCATGAGCGATACAACCTATCATTATCCCCAAAAGATGGGAAGGATCATCCTTCTCGGCATGGAGGAGGTGATCGGCAGAGCCGGGGTGGATGCCATTCTTAACCTTGCTGCACTGAATGATTTGCAGCCATCCTCTACCAACGAACGGACGTTTTCATTTGAGACGGTGAGCAAATTGCATCAGTCGTTGGAGCAGGTCTATGGTCCACGTGGGGGGCGGGGCTTGGCACTCCGTTCTGGACGTGCTTGTTTCAAGTATGGGATCAAAGAATATGGTTCCTTGATCGGTTTAACGGAAATGGCATTTCGCTTATTGCCCCTGCCAACCAAATTACATAATGGGGCGCGTTCCTTTGCTGACCTGTTCAATAAGCATACGGACCAAAGGGTGCGTGTAGAAGAAACCGAAACGCAGATCCTGTGGCATATCGAGCGTTGTCCGCTGTGTTGGGAGAGGAAAACGGAAGAGCCGGTTTGTCATCTCGCAACTGGTTTATTGCAAGAGGCGTTGTATTGGCTGAGTGGGGGCAAGGTCTTTAGTGTGGAAGAGACAGCCTGTCATGCATGTGGAGATGACCACTGCGTCATTACCATTCAGAAAACCCCTTTAACCTAAAGGCATAACAATTTTGTTTTTGTGCTTAGCGTGCCGAGAGGCACGCTTTGATTTATAATTCTACCCATGCTTAAGATCATTCTTCATGCGCCCAATCCGGTTATGCCATTTTGTGAACCGGCGCGTGAACTTCGGATCCAAAATACCCCCCTTTGGCTTCATCAACGTAACCTGCTTGCCCCTTATGTGACCCGTGAAATGGAGCTGAAGCAAGGAGAACGCCTCCAGCCGGTGCGTGAACCTGCCATCGTTTATCGCGACAACCTGTTTTTTGATGAGCCATTCATTACAGAGTTTATGTCGAAGGCGTTGCAGCTTAACCGTCCAGTGCGGGCGGCTTTTCGGGCAGATGATCCGGCATTCCGTGAGCATGCTTTGCCGCTTTCCACCTCGTATACCCCTGCCGGTAGTTTATATCTTGCAGACCTTTGGTATTACCCGAATGGACCTGTGGCGGGAGCGGAGCCATTGGTCATCGACATGCAGGCAAAAGAGATCGGTTATTACCATGTGCCGACGTATATGGCTGATCAAAGTGGTGACTTGATCTTTCAAGTTCCTCTGCGTTCGATGATCGCCATTGACTCATGGGTGCATATCTTTATTGCCGATATGGTCTTTAGTCAATTTGCTCGCGGTGCCCGTTACGAAAAACGCGCGAACGAGGAGCTTGCATTTAAACTAAAAATTCTTGGTAAAGCCATTTTTGAAGGTCGCCAGGTTTTGGAAAGCTCTGAGGTTGTGCTTGTAGGAAAAAACTGCATCATTGACCCAAGCGCTGTGATAAAAGGTCCCACCATCATTGGTGACAATGTCCATATTGATGCGGGCGCAGTGATCGATAATAGTTATATCGGCAACAATGTAAATGTGGGGCAGGGAGCACAGGTGATGCTTTCTGTGGTGGGCGATGGCGCTTTCCTGCCTTTCCGAGCTGCCCTGTTCATGACTACCTTGATGGACAATTCCATGTTGGCGCAAAATACTTGTCTGCAAATGTGCGTGATCGGACGCAATACCTTTATTGGTTCCGGTTCGACCTGGACAGACTACAACCTGATCCCCGCACCCATCCGCGCCCGGGATGGGAATGGCAACTTGAGCATCTCGAACCGTCCGGTGTTGGGTGGGGCAGTGGGGCATAACTGTCGCATTGGTGCAGGCATGATCATTTATCCAGCACGCACTATCGAGTCGGATGTGGTCTTGGCGGCTTCAGCAGAGAGACGCGTTATTGACCGTGATATATCATTCGACCAGAGTGACCATCATAAATTGAAACTGGCTCACCTGCATCAAACTCCCTATCATCGTAACCGTAAAGCAGAAGTTGAGTCATGGTAAATGGATAGTTTCGCCTTCATTATTCACCCCATCGATCCCAAGCGGGATGTTAGCCGAAAGTATCCGTTTTTGGGAAAGGTGCTCACCGAGAAACAGATCGACTTTTTTTCCACATTTTTTCCTCCGGTTTACATTTCTGAAATCGAGGGAATCACCTCTCAGGCTACCGGAAAACAGATCAAAGGCTGGTTCCTTGCATGTCCGTATACTCCAAGGCGGATGATGCAGTTGCCTGAGCGCACGGTATATCGTAAAATTATCCAGACAGGTCACGCTGCAGAAAAACTTGGCGCCAATATTCTTGGGTTGGGTGCCTTCACCTCGGTGGTGGGGGATGCTGGCGTCACCATCGCCAAGGGACTTGATATCCCCGTCACTACAGGTGACTCTTATACCGTGATGATGGCGGTTCAAGCCATCCGTGAGGCGGCAAAGGTCATGGATATCAAGATGTCGGATGCGACGGTTGCTGTTGTGGGTGCTACTGGATCGATAGGACGAGTCTGCGCTGAGCTGATCGCTGGTGAAGCTGCCCGGACCTTGCTAATAGCCCGGGATGAGAAAAAACTTGAAGCATTGCAAGAAAAGCTCAAGGTCCAGACGAGAAGCGAGCTCTGCATCAGCACTACGATGGATGTGTTGAAGGATGCGCAGCTTATTCTGACGGTGACCAGCGCGATCCATGATGTCATTCGCCCGGAACATTTGCAGCCGGGAAGTGTGGTCTGTGATGTGGCCCGCCCCCGCGATGTTTCTGCAATGGTTGCGGCGGTGAGAGATGATATATTAGTGATTGACGGTGGCATGGTGGATGTGCCCGGCCCCGTTGATTTCCACTTTAACTTTGGGTTTCCAGAGGGCAAGGCATATGCTTGTATGGCAGAAACGATTGCCCTTGCATTGGAAGGTCGCTTTGAAGATTACACGGTCGGCAAAGACTTAACGTTAAGCCGTGTGCAGGAGATCACAGCGATCGCTGAGAAACACGGATTTCGGATGAGCGGGTTTCGTTCATTCGAACGCGAAGTGACTGAGGAACAGATTGAAGCCGTTCGTCGAAATGCCCGCAAAGGACGTGCTTACAAAGTAGCGCAATAAAAAATGCAATGAACAATGTTGTTTGTTCGAAAAGCAAAATTTTGACAAACAGCAGGAGGCTTACATGGGAACTGCTCGCCTTTTGGTAGTGGAAGACGATGTCGACATTGCCAACATGCTAAAAATCTATTTCACGGGTTTGCAATATGATGTTGATGTTGCCAACCGTGGACGTGATGCACTGGAGAAGACCCGGCAGGTTTTGCCGCATCTCATCGTGTTGGACATCATGCTGCCCGACATTGATGGGTATGAGGTATGCCGTACGCTGCGTACCAATACGCGCACCAGCCATATCCCTGTGATCTTCCTGACGCAAAAGGACGAACGCAGTGACAAGCTTCAGGGTTTGGAACTTGGCGCGGATGATTACATTACCAAGCCATTTGATATTGAAGAATTGAAGTTACGTGTGCAAGGTGCGATCCGCCGTGCGGAACGGGAAAGCCTCACCGATCCGCGTTCGGGGTTGCCTGCGGGACGCTTGATCGAAGAACAGTTGCGCCGGATCATTCGCGAGAAATCGTGGGCACTGCTGGATCTTCGCATCAATAATTATGAAGCGTTCAAAGATGTGTATGGCTTTGTGGCAGGCGATGATGTAATGCGCTTTGCTTCAATGTTGATCGGCGAGGTGGTGGATGAATTGGGAACCCCGAATGACTTTATCGGGCATGCTGGGGGAGATAACTTCATCATCATCACGACTACCGAGGCGGCTCCGTTGATTCGACAGAAGATCAAGGACAGGTTTGCCGAGGAAGTACAGAGCCACTATAACTTCATCGACCGCCAGCAGGGTTTTATTCAAGCCCCCAAAGCGGAGGGTGGCGTTGAAAAAGTTGGGTTCATGACATTTTCAGCGGGGTTGGTCTCACCTGACCTGCACTCTTTTGCCGATATCCGAGAAATCACAGAACTGGCGGCTGAAGCACGAAGACAAGATGCAACAACAGCCACTGGTGTCTAAGCATTAGCGAGTTTTAAATGTCTATTGGGTTGGGCGTTGGTGTATTCATCGCCGGGCTGGTGATCGTTACACTGGCCTTTCTTTTGCTACGCCTTGTTGCACGCACCCACGCTGCTCCACAAGAAAGTTTAACTTCCCCTGTTTCTACAAAATCAAATTCACGCGACGCGGTCATCGTCATTCAACCCGGCGGACGTGTGGAATATATCAGTGAGGCGGCTCGCCCTTTTTTCAATCTGCGTGAAGATGAGCCGTTCGATCTTGAACGGCTTGCACGGCATGTGCGACCGTCGGACGATTTCATTGATCTGTGTGTAACACCCGGACTCAAACGCGTTTCCATAAGTGGAAAACCTGCTGAACTTGCTTCTTATGAAGTTCCGGGTGCGTATCCACGCATGTTGATCTCTGTGCGTGGAAAGGATTCTGTTGTTGCAGCAGCCACGAATGATACGGAAGACTCTGATGAGATCCTGCGTGTGGCAACTGAGTTCAGTCAAGGTATTGCCGCTAGTCTCGACCTGGAAACCACTGTTCGGGCGATCCTCGATCATGTTGGTCGGCTTGTACCCTCAGATGTATTGGAATTGAAATTGTGGAATGTAGAACGTAATACGCTCACACCGTTCCGCTTTCAACATACAACAACGAGCAAGGTGACCACAGCGTCGCTTTCGCGCTTTGGCGGGTTGACCGACCAGTTGGCAGCGAAGAGAGAACCGGTCATTTTTAATGACCTTGCTTCGATCCAGGAATTTTCGTCTGGTAATGAATTGAATCCCATTCATTCGTACATGGGCATTCCGCTCATGGCAGGTGGGGAGCTGGTTGGAACATTGGAAGCGGGCCAATTAAGCAGTGGGGCATTTGGTCAGCATGATTTAAATCTTTTGTACCTGATCTCAGGACAGGCGGCTGTTGCCATTCGCAATGCGCGATTGTACGAAGAGGAACAGAAACGCCGCGCTGAACTTACCGGCCTCGCGAATTTAAATCAGGCGCTCGGCTCTGTGCGCGATGGTCAGGATGTGATCGTGCAATTGGTGGAAAGCATTGCTCCATTGTTCGAAGTAGAGATCGTCGGCTTTCTTATATATGATGAGAACAAGCGCACTCTCGAAGGCAAGATCCCATTTCGCGGGCTGCCTTCACATTTCGTAGAGATCTATCGAACTAACATTCCAGCGGATAGCCCAGCTGAAGCCGTGATTTTACGGCAGGAACCGGTTATTACGTCGAATGCAATGGCAGATGAGAGTTGGCGTGCGCTTGGGTTGGCGGATATTGCCACCGCAGCGAGTTTGCGTGACATTGCACTGGTTCCGCTTCTTTCTTCGGGACGCATGCTCGGTTATCTTCAAGTTGGGCATCACGCTCGAGGTGTGTCTGCTTTTGGTGCAGAAGAGCTCCGCTTGATGAGTATCGTTGCAAATCAGGCCGCATCTATCATTGCAAATGTCATGCTGGTCCAACAGTCACGTGCGCGTGCACAGCGGGCTGATGCTCTGCGGCGCATTGCCAGTTTGGCAGCTTCATCTGCAACCTTGGATGAGATATTGAAGTACTCCATGGTGGAATTGGCGCGCCTCTTCAATGCCGATAGCGGCGCAGTCTTCCTTTTGGATGAAACGCGTGGAACGCTTTTATTGAATCCGGCTTCCATGTATGGAGTTCCTCAAGAGATCGGGGATAACTTTATTCAGATCTATTTGGATGATCCGGATTACCGTCATACGGTTTCTGGCAGTAAAAGACCTTTCCTTTCAGGGCATATGAGCATAGAGCGGCGCATCCTGCCCGCGTATCGTCCGTTGGCGACCGCACTTGCAATGGAATCGGCAATGGTCGTTCCACTGGTGGTTCGTGACCGCAGTGTGGGCGAATTGATGCTTGGGAGCAAACGGCAGGATCATTTCAACTCTTCAGACCTTCAGGCGGTCTCCACTGCGGCAGGTCAACTTGCTGCAGCCATTGAATCAGCCGGGCTGCTTGCTCAAACGGATGATATTCTCCGTCAACGCTTGGACCAACTTACATCGATCACTCGTGTTAATCGTGAGTTGATCTCTTCGCTCGATCTGAGGCATTTACTGAGTGTGCTGCGGGATGAAGCCATTCGTCTCTCTCACGCAAATTGTGCTTCAAGTGTTTTGTTTGAACATAATTCTTCAACGGTTGAACCTGTCATTCAATTCTCGATCGGTTGTGAACGCGCTGCCACAGTGACCTCTCCTGAGTGGACAGTGTTGAAAAGCGGTGAACCACTCGTCATTTCTGATTACGCTCGTGAGGCAATTCTTCCGCCGCATG
>JBEBCV010000152.1:0-10884 GCA_041157505.1 Chloroflexota bacterium
TTTCAAAACAGATCGCAGCGCCGTTGGAAGCCATCGCCTCACCACAGCGTATCGCCATCCTTCTCGCCATTGGCAAAGGGGAAGCGTGCGTTTGCCATCTTGAAACCGCGCTGGGATTACGCCAAGCCTACATCTCTCAACACTTGATGGCGCTCCGCAAAGCGGACATCCTCCAGGACCGCCGCGAGGGACGTTATGTTTTCTACAAAATAAAGAACGCCTCTCTGCTGGATCTGATCACTGCCTCTGCCACCCTAAGCGGACTCTCCGCCGAATCTGTTTCTTCCCTCATCAACACGCAGGTATATCCATCTTGCGAATGTCCGCATTGTGTCCCTGCTTTGATCCCAGTAAATACCTTGAGCGTAAAAACATCATGAACCTTTTTGTGAATTTGCTCTACAGCGGACTTGGCAATCTCGCCTCGTATCTCGCCGCTCACGTTCTGCTTTGTCTGTTGCCTGCTTTCTATATCGCAGGTGCAATGACCGCTTTGATCCCCAAAGAGACGGTTACCCGGTTTTTAGGACGTAACACACCCAAGTTTATTTCCTATCCAGCCGCCGCGTTGGCGGGGTCGGTGCTTGCGGTTTGTTCCTGCACGATCGTGCCTTTGTTTGCGGGGATCTACAAAAAAGGTGCAGGATTGGGACCTGCCATAACTTTCCTTTTCTTCGCCCCTGCCGCCAATATCCTTGCACTCATCTATACCGGCGGCGTGATCGGACCAGATCTGGCGATGGCGCGGTTTATTCTTTCACTGGCATTTGGTATTGGTATTGGCATCATCATGGCGCTCATTTTCCGCCACGAAGATGTGGAGCATGATAAAGCCACAGATGCAATGTTTGCTGCACAGGGAAAAATGCGACAAGTTGCCCTAATCTTCCTACTTGTTCTTGTTTCCCTTTTACTTTCCGGCACTCTCAAAGTGGGTCTCCTGACGAATACCTACTCAACCTTTACCATTCCCATCTCCGGTATGGATAAGGTTCAGGACTTTCTCTACAACCTTATTCCGTATGACTCGGCGAAAGGGGAGGAGGGAGTGACTGCACAAGGTGCAATTCTGATAGGTTTGCTGGTTTTCATTGGCATAACCTCATGGCTGGGCATGGAAAACATCTTCGATGGCTTCAACAAGTGGACATGGATTTCCCTCAGCCTTGTTGCGTTGACCTTGCTCGTCGCTGCGGTTGGCATGTCACCCCATGCGGGCGGGTTGGATGTTCTGATCAATGGCAAGTTTTTCGGCGTTCTGCTGGCATTGGTCGTTCTCGGCTACATTCTCAAAACCAAACTGACCGAGGACGAAACTCGTGACTTCCTTTGGGAATCATGGAAGTTCGTAAAGCAGATTTTTCCCCTGCTTGTGTTTGGTGTTTTCGCAGTAGGCGTGATTCGCGCACTCATCAGACCCGAGTGGATCGAATCCCTTGCAGGTCAAAATACCCTGCTTGGCAACCTGGCGGGGGTGGTCTTCGGCGTTTTCATGTACTTTCCCACCCTTGTGGAGGTCCCCATCGCGCAGATGTTCCTCAGCCTCGGCATGCACCGCGGACCGTTGCTCGCCTATCTCATGGCAGACCCCGAACTCAGCCTGCAAAGTATTCTCATCATTTCCACTATCATTGGTCGTCTGAAATCATGGACCTATGTCGCCTGGGTTGCTCTCTTCAGCACGCTTTCCGGTCTTATCTATGGTGCTTGGGTTGATGGCGCCGGGATCGGGTTGGTGGCTTTGTATCTCATTCTATTTCTGGCATTGCTTTCTGGCTCGTTATGGTTCGTCAATCGCCGCAATGTTCAGAAAATGGCAGCTGTACACTAATTTGATTTTCAAAAGGAGTTTCTCATGCTTACTATCAAAGTCCTTGGTTCCGGTTGTGCCAATTGCAAACGCGTTGAACAGATCGTGCGCAAGATCATCACCGACATGAGCCTTGAAGCCGAAGTGATCAAAGTGACCGATTACAACAACATCACTGCCTACAACATTCTTTCCACGCCGGGGCTGGTTATCAATGAAAAAGTCGTTTCATATGGACGCATCCCTTCGCCTGCAGAGGTGACAACCTGGATCACCAGCGCACTCGAGACGGCAAATCCTTAACCAGACGATAACATTTTGAACTCTTTGTCATGGTAAAAGAACGGACACCATGAACAAGGAGAGAGTTATATGAAAAAAGTTTTATTCCTCTGCACCGGAAATTCCTGCCGTTCGCAAATGGCAGAAGCCATCGTCAATGCGCGAATGGGCGCGGAGTGGCAAGCCGTCAGCGCGGGGACGAAGCCTGCGGGCTACATCCACCCCAAGGCGTTGGCAGCGCTTTCTGAAATTGGGATCCAGCACGAGGGTAGGTCGAAGCGCGCAGACGAATTTCAAGACGAAGACTTAGACCTTGTCGTCACCGTTTGTGATTCGGCGGCAGAGGAATGTCCCGTCTGGTTGGGTAACGGGAAGAAGGTTCATCATAGTTTTCCCGACCCGGCGTTGACCGATGATATGAATGACTTTCGCGCTGTGCGCGATGATATTGAAAGAGTGATCCTGGAATTGCTCAAAACAAGTTAATACGGAGGCAAAATGACAAACGAAAAGCGCAAGGAACTTTCATTTCTCGACCGTTATCTGACGTTGTGGATCTTCCTCGCCATGGCGGTGGGAGTGGGGATTGGCTTTCTCTTCCCCAAAGCGGTGGCTGATTTAAATACTGCTGTTTCCGTCGGAACGACAAACATCCCCATTGCCATTGGCTTGATTCTGATGATGTACCCGCCGCTGGCAAAAGTCCATTACGATGAGTTAGGCGATGTCTTCCGCAATTGGAAGATATTGGGACTCTCGCTTGTGCAGAACTGGGTGATCGGTCCGATCTTGATGTTCGTGCTTGCGATCATCTTCTTGCGCGGCTATCCGGATTATATGACGGGCTTGATTCTCATCGGTCTTGCTCGTTGTATCGCGATGGTCATCGTTTGGAATGAACTTGCCAAAGGCGATAACGAATACGCGGCAGGGCTTGTCGCTTTCAATAGCATCTTTCAAGTCTTGTTCTACAGCGTGTATGCCTATGTTTTCATTACTGTGTTGCCAACCTGGTTCGGCATGACCGGCAACATTGTGGATATCACCATTGGCGAAATTGCAACCAGTGTATTCATCTATCTTGGTATTCCATTCCTGGCAGGTTTCTTCACCCGCTTCTTCCTCGTCCGCGCGAAAGGCAAGGATTGGTATCACAAGGTCTTTGTGCCAAAGATCAGCCCAATGACGTTGATCGCTTTGCTCTTCACCATTGTGGTGATGTTCTCACTTAAGGGTGATGTCATCGTGCAGTTGCCGCTTGATGTGGTACGGATTGCCATTCCGCTCTTGATCTACTTCGTGGTGATGTTCCTTGTTTCGTTCTTCATGGGGCACGCCGTCGGCGCGGACTATTCCAAGACGACCACGCTTTCATTTACGGCAGCCAGCAATAACTTTGAGTTGGCAATCGCCGTCGCTGTGGCGGTCTTTGGCATCGGTTCAGGTGCGGCATTTGCCGCGGTCATCGGTCCGCTGATCGAGGTGCCGGTGATGATCGGGTTGGTCAATGTGGCGTTCTTCTTCCAGAAGCGGTACTTTGCGCAAACTGTGCAACACGCCCCAGCCAGATAAAAACTAACTAGTCAGTATCAAGCCTCCCGTTGGAACGAAGCGGGAGGCTTTTCCGTTCTGTGGGGCAGTACTAACATCCTATTGTGAAATTATTTACAAATAAGATAGTTTTGGTTATAATAATGGTGATAAATTTCACAAATAGAAATGAATCGTACAACAACACAGAGGAAAACATGAATACCAACCAAAAGCCCCATATCGTTATTATTGGCGCTGGCTTTGCGGGGCTCGAAACCGCCCGCGGACTTGCCAAAGCGCCAGTTCGCATCACCCTTATCGATAAGAACAACCATCATCTCTTTCAGCCGCTCTTGTATCAGGTGGCGATCGCTGGTTTGTTGCCTTCGCAGATCGCCCAACCCGTGCGTACCATCTTTCGTCGACAGAAAAACCTCGCCTTCCAAATGGGCGAAGTGACCGAGATCAACTTCGAAGAAAAGTTCGTGAAGATGAACGGCTCAGTGATCGCATATGATTATCTCGTCATTGCGGCGGGTGCGCGCACGAACTTCTTCGGTTTTGATATGCTCGAAAAACATGGCTTGCAGCTCAAAGATCTTGAGACCGCCGTCACCACGCGCAATCACCTGCTTTCTATGTTCGAGCAAGCCAGCCACGAAGCTGACCCCGAAAAGCGCAAAGCCATGCTTACCTTCGTCATTGTGGGGGGCGGTCCCACCGGCGTTGAAACGGCAGGCGCGTTGGCAGAACTCATCACACATGTGATGCGCAAGGATTTTCCACGCTTGAATTTGACCGAGGCACAGGTGATTTTGCTGGAGGCAGGTCCGTATTTGATCGCGCCATATCCCGATGAACTGCGTCAGGCAACGCTGCGGCTTTTGAGAAATAAAAAAGTGGATGTGCGCTTGAACACCAAGATGCAGGATTTCAACGGTCAGCGTGTAACCTTGGGAGACGGTTCAGTAATTGAGAGTCAAACGCTTGTTTGGACGGCGGGCGCAAAAGCTGCCGAGATCATTGAAACCGTGCCAGCCGAGAAAGCCAGCATGGGTCGCGTTCGCGTCACCCCAACGTTGAGCTTGTCTCAGTTTCCTGAAGCCTTTGTGATCGGTGACGCCGCTTTTCTCGTCAACGGGAATGGGCAACCCTTGCCGATGCTTTCGACCGTGGCGATTCAGCAAGGTCAAGCCACAGCGAAGAATATTCGTCTCATGATGGAAAGAAAGGAACCCAAAGCGTTCCACTACAAAGATCCTGGTCTGCTCGCCACGGTGGGGCGTAACGCTGCTGTTGCCCGCATCTTCGGCATCTCATTCAGCGGATTCATTGCCTGGGTGATCTGGGTCTTCCTGCACATCTATCGCATTATCGGTTTTCGCAACCGCATTATTGTGATGTTCAACTGGGCATGGGATTATTTCTTCTACGATAATCAAGTGCGATTGATCACGAGAGAATAAACTGTTCTTACGGATTACGCATTACGGAATATGTAATGCGTAATCCGTAAATTAAAAAATACCTGCTTGATTTGCAAAGAGCAAAACCATCGCACCCATGGCATTGACAGCAAAATGCAGAATCATGCCGGGATACACCGACTCGGTACGCTGGTACATGTACGCAAACAGTGCACCGAGTAAAAAGGTGGGAAGTAAAGTTGCTAGCTGCCCGTGGAAGAGGGCGAAGATGATCGAACTGAACATCAGCGCATTGATCCAGCCGTATTTTTCACGCAGTCCTTTGAAGAGAAAGCCGCGGAAAAATAGTTCTTCGGTGATGGGGGCAACAATGGCAGTGGTAAAAGCGAAGAGATAGGGCGAATCAATTTCACCGAGTATCTCGGAGATGACGTCTGCCTGAGTGGCGACACCCAACGCCACCATAATGAAGTTGTTGATAATGACCAGCACATAGACTGCAACGAGTAAGCCGCAGCCGAGTGAGAGGGCGGCTGTGCTGAAGGTTCGAAACCCCAATTCTTTCCATGAGACTTTGCGACACAGAAAGATGATGGTGATCGGGATCAACATAATGAACTCGAACGTCGCCACATAGAAAATGTTCATGCCTTGCGTCTGTTCGAGGAGGGACAGTGAAAATACATATCCAACCGCGACCAGGATGAGGATGCCCAGCCCAAGCCAGGTGTCGCTTGCAGTCCATGAAGCAGGCTGGGGCGGGGGAGGAGGCGTGGGCACAAGCTGAGGAGATTGCGTTCCGTTGGGGTTATTGTCCTGGGGGTGTTGATCCATTTGTCTTTTCCAATTCTCTGTAAAGAAACCATTGACCTTTGCGATCATCCACGCTTTTCATGGCGCGGTCATAGTAGATGTCGAAGATCTGCCCGGTGTTCACTTCCACACGGAAGTAATAGCGCCCGACGTTTAACGAGCCGCGGATGGAAGCTGTTGCCGCATGAGCTGGACGCATGTTCTTTGCCATTTTGCCCCGGCGTGTGAAATCTGTCCATTCCGATAGTGTTGCGGTGATGTTGTAAGTTTGTCCGTTCCAGATAAATCCATTCGGGCAGTGCGGAGCCTTTTCGCGTACGGGTGGCGAATCGAAGAGGACTTGAATGCTTTCATCATAAAAATGGATGGGGAGAAAGTCCGTCATCATTTATCTTCTGCAAGATGAAAATGATGTAGAAAGCGGTGAAAGATCGGCGCGGCGAGAATGCCAACCGCTGCCAGTAATACGACGCCTGAGTACAAAGCATATAACGACGCGAAGATTTTCCCGGCATTGGTCTGCAACGAGTTGACGGGTCCCATACCGCCAAGGATCATGGAGGCGTTGAGCATGGCATCCAACCAGGAGAGACCTTCAAGGAAGTGATAGCCAAGCATGCCAATGAAAAGGGAGAAGAGTAGCAGGAATAAACCGATCAGTCCGTTCAGGGCAAGCCGTTTGGCAAATACCGATTTCTTTGCAAGGGGTTGTTTGTGATGCTCGTACATAATTTCCTTTTTGTCGCTATAGGATGGTTTCGTTCCGTCTCCAGGCGCGGACGAGGAAGAAGGTGGTAATTAGTGAACCGAACAGCATGGCGAGGATAATGATAATGGGGAACAACCAGCGTTCACTCCATTTGTTGATCTGTGCAGTGTTTGGGTCGTTGGGGTCGTAAATGACTGGGACGGTTTCACCCACTTGATAAGTGGGCGGGTTAGAGGCGTTACCGCCATCAAACGTATAGGTCTGCCCATTGGCTTGAAACTCAATTACGGGCGAGTAAACGCAGCAGCCACCCTCGTTGGTGGAACTTTCTTCCATTTCTATTACTGTGCCAGTTGTATTGGCCCCGCTGTTCTCAAGTTTGCTGGCTGTGAACAGGGAATACACACCCCACAAACAAAAAGCTGCGAAAAACAAGTTCGCAATAATGATCGAGCAGCCAATATATAGTTTGTTCACACCGCTGCCAACTTTTTCAGCAGCATTGAGGGCTTTGTCTACTGTTTTTTCGTACTGGTCCATAATTCACCTCTAAAGTTTCTCTTTATAAATTCATCCGCGAATGGCGATCTTCACCACTTGCGGGTTGGCGATCCGAAAATAATCCTCCATTTTCATAAATATCGAGCGTTCCAAACTGCCTGCATTGAAGACCACTTCTTCATTCTCTTTGATCATTGGGTCTGCTAAAAGGATGAGTTGGTCATTGAACGAGAAGGGTGGGATGGAGCCAGTGGCACAGCCTGTGAGCGCTTCCGCCTTTTCACGGGCTGCCATGGCGACACTATCTGCATTGAAGTGTACTTTGATCCCAGCAAAGTCTACCCGGCAATCACCGGGGACATTGGCAAGGGCATAGAGATTTTCTTTCTTGCTCATGCGCACTTGAACGACCATGGATTTGATGGCTTGTTCGATGCGGTTGCCGCGGATCTTGGTAATGAACTCGGTGCGACCTTCCGCTTCATGTTCAATGACGCGGAATTCCGCTCCATTGGCTTCGAGCAAGGCTTTAAGTTTTTCGTGGATGGGGGTGGTCATGGGGGAATTATAGTTTACAGTAGGGAGGTGGAAGAAATTTGTGGGTAGAATCGTCTGAGAGACGAAGGAGATGAGTGAATGATCAAACTTTATCGGGAAGAAGCGAGTGCCGAAGCAGATACCATTGAAGCGGAATTTCGTGAGATGGTTTTGGGATATGACAGGGTGGTGGTGGATGCATTTCAGGTGCGGGGGATGTTCGATGGCAGAGAATTACCAGTGATCACCAACAATGAACGTGTGGTGAGCGGTGAAGAAATCAAGCCTTATATCAAAGAGCTTGAAAAATTGATGCGCGATTGGCAGTTGTTCCAGGGAGATTATTGTTATGTCAGCGAAGATGGGGAGTGCTAGTTTTTTTATTCCTCAGCTCAGAAGTTAAATAATTACATCCCGCAGAATTGAATCTCGCGGGATGTTTTTTTATTGTTCACTTGTTGATATTTATTCCATTGCGTACACTGCATACCCTCGGGCGGGGGCGAAGAATTTGCCGAAGCCGTCTGAGGCGGTGAGCTGGTCTTCGGGGCGGGAAAGGTCGTGTTTGCCCCACCAGGCAACGGGTTGGAAAGAGGCGTTATGCCACTTGGTCTGCACCCATTCACCGCGCCAGTTGTCGCCGCGATTGTTCAAGACGTAGATCAAGCCAGGTTGATCACCATATCCGCTGCGCTGCATGATGTAAAGGTCATCCGAAAGATAAAGCACGGAGGTATCTCCGCCTGCATATTTTTCATGCGCTGACACCAGTGCATCGATGCCGTTCGGAGTATCGCGCAGCGCGAGATTATAGTTGAAGTAATCCTTCCAGAAAACACAGGGATAGCCTTCATGGGTGAGGATGTACGAGTAGGCAAGCAGTTTGTCATTGGTGATGGGGCGACCTTCATCACGCAGGTCATGATTCTCAACAAAGGTCACTGTGCTATGCGGCTGTGCCTTAAGAACCGACTCGCCATTGACGAGGTTTTTTAAACTAAAGCCATAGGTATCACACATGCCTTTGAGCAACTCACGCAAGGGGAAGTCGAAGGCGTCAACCGGGTTATAGTTCGATTCATTGGCTTCATTCACCCAGTGCAAGGTGTTGCTGGTATTGTCCCAATATTCTGCCACGCCATAGGGTTTGTGATACGCACCGTTCTTCATGTAACGATATTCTTGAATGGCAGTGACGGTATTGGCAGCAAAGCCTTTGACGAAGTCATAACGGAAACCATCAAAGCCCACTTCTTCGATCAGCCAGCGAGCAAGTTTTAGCAATTCGCCATACACATACGGGTTGCGATGCGAAAGATCAGGCATATCGCCAAAGGTCATCTCATCCCAGGACTCATACATGCTGGGATGGAACGATTCCCAATTACGGACGAACTTGCCGCTCTTTGGATTGAAGACCGTCCAGCGCATCTGCCCGGTGATGGGATTGACCTCCTGTGCATCTGCGCCGGAGTTGTGATTGAGGACCATATCCGCGATCAGACTTAGCCCATGCTTGTGTGCGCTTTCAATGACCTGATCCAACTCTTTGCGTGTTCCAAACCAGGTCGGGATGGTTCCCTTTTGGTCGAACTCACCGAGGTCGTAATAGTCGTATGGGTCATAGCCCATCGAAGGTCCGAACAGATTGGCCGCTTTGTGAACGGGCGGCAGCCAAAGCGAAGTAAATCCCACCCTGGCGAGGTGGGGAATTTCACGGTTGATGTAATTCCACCATTGGAATTCTTTTCCGTCTTCTCTGGGGCAATCCCAGTAAAAAGTTTGCATCATAACACCCATGGGTTGATCTCCTTATTGATTGGGTATTTTATGGGGAAATGATTAATGGAGAATGGGTAATAGGTAATGGGAAGGGGGAGAGGCAACTACAAAGACACGAAGACACCGGAAGACAAAGAGAAAAGGACTTCACGGTTTTGTTCATTTTGTTTTTCGATTTAGGCAGGGCGATCCAGGTCGGTGTCATCGAAGGAGGCAGGATCGTTAAGAGGCTCGAGATGGGTGAAGACGGTGATATCGGGCAGGGCTTGACGGATAGCTCTTTCGATCTGTTCAAGCAGATGATGACCTTGCAGGACGGTCCAGGCGTCTGGGACGAGGACATGAAAGGAAACGAAGCGACGCGAACCGGATTGTCTTGTGCGCAAGGCATGATATTGAATGCCTTGGGATGTGTACGAATCAAGCACAGTGAGGATGGCAGCGCGTTCTTCTTCCGGTAGGGCGGTATCCATCAACCCAAGCACCGAAGTGCGGACGATCCGCAAGCCAGACCAGATGATATTTGCAGCAACAATGAATGCCACAATCGGGTCTAGTCTCTGCCAGCCTGTGAGAGCAACAACTCCCACACCGCCCAGCACGCCAACGGAGGTCCAGACATCGGTCATAAGATGATGGGCATTGGCTTCCAAGGTAATGGATTTGTATTTTTTGCCAGCCCGCAAAATGAAGTAGGACGCCAGTAAGTTGACGACCGAAGCGCCTGCGGATACGGCGAGACCTATGCCCACTTGTTCGAGCGGCTGCGGGTTCCATAAACGAGGCGCAGCGGTCCAGATGATGCTGATGGCGGCAATGAGGATGAGGGTCCCTTCCACACCGCTTGAGAAGTATTCTGCCTTGTTGTGACCATAATCATGATCACCATCTGCCGGGCGGGCGGCAACGGTGAGCATGGCAAGCGCCATGAGCGCACCGACAAGGTTGACGATGGATTCTAGGGCATCGGAAAGCAGACCCACCGAACCCGTGAGGAGGTAGGCGATGGTTTTCAGGGCGATGGTGAAGATAGCGGCAGCAATGGATACCCAGGCAAAACGCGTGAGGAAAAGCCGGTCGTTAGGATCAGAGCGCATGTTGAAATTCTAACAAAGGTAGGGGGGATGGGTAAGTGTTAGGTGTCAGGTTTTGGGTAGTAAGTTTCATTTTTTAGGCGAGGTGAGAGGAGGGCAAAAGATGGAAGGATGGAACTCCTTCGGATAGCCATTCTTGCCGGACCTTTTGGAATTTCTAGTAAGGAAAATTTAATTTCCTATAAGGGTTAAGGCGATTTCCTTCAAGGAACCACTTGACTTTGTGGGAGGAAAAAATTTTTCCTATAAGGAAACCACATGCTTCCTTATAGGAAACGTTACGATATTCAGAAAGCAATCGGGGGATACGATAAAAGGATTTTTTGATACAAGGTCGGGTAAAATAAATGGAAATGGGGAGCCCCATGCCAACAGAAGCTGATACTTGTAGAACTT
>JBEBCV010000153.1:0-6937 GCA_041157505.1 Chloroflexota bacterium
AGCAAATGATCGCTGCCATCACCGAAAACCGCGTGGCGAAGATCTTCTTCGTGTATTTGCTCTTGCTGCTCGCCGCCATTTTGAGTCAGGATGTATTGCTCGAACCCTTTGGCGCGCAAGCCTTCGGCATGACCCTCGAACAGACGTCGCGCATCGTCTCCATCACCAACTCATTCACCTTGTTTGCATTCGTCCTTGCTGGTTATCTTGACGGACGTGTGAAAAAGAAATATGTTGCCCAAACTGGCAACCTCGCAGCATTGTTCGGTTTCATCGTCATAGTCATCAGCGGATTGACCGCCAGCACAACTGCCTTCTACATCGGCATTACCCTGCTGGGATTCGGCACCGGCATCTCCACCATCGCCAACCTTTCCCTAATGTTCGACCTGACCGTGCCGGAAAAAGTCGGCTTGTACATCGGCGCATGGGGCTTCTCGAACGGACTCTCACGTTTAGTGGGTCTGCTCATGGCTGGCGTCATCGCAGATGTGGCCACCAAAGTCACAGGCGACGCCCTGCATGGCTACCTCGTCGTCTTCGGGCTTGAAGCGCTGATGTTGTTCATCGCCGCCATTATGTTGTATCGTATAGACGTGAACGTCTTCCAAAAGAAGGCGCACGAACCAGACTTTGCAGATAAGGTCGCACTCGCGACAGATTAATTTTTATTCAAGAGGTGTGAATATTAACAATGACCAATGATGAATGGCTTTCCCTCGCAGGTGCAGCAGACATGCTCGGAGTTCATCCGAGCACAGTACGGTTGTGGTCCGATAAAGGCATCCTGCCTGTCCACAAGACACAGGGCGGGCATCGCCGTTATAAGCGTGGGGAAATTCTCCTTTGGGCAGAGTCAAATTCAAAGTCCAAAGAAGAGGCGGTGGAACCTGAAGGCATGATGCAGGAGATCGTCAAGAACGTCCGCATGCAAATTTCCGAAGGACGTCTTCAAGAAGAATCCTGGTATCAAAAATTGGACGACGATGCTCGCACGCAATATCGCATGAGCGCGCGTTCGTTGTTCCAAGGGTTGATGACCTACGTGGCAACCAATGGGCGTGAAGCTGAAAGTGAAGCGTATGCCATTGGCTACGAATATGCCTCGCGCGCGCGGCGCTACAACCTCAGCTATGTGGATGCGGCGAAGGCATTTCTCTTCTTCAGAGACACACTGGTTGAATCTGTTATCAAGGTCTATAGCGAAGCCAACATTCCGGCAAAACGTGCCACCGAAATGTACACGCGCATGCACACCTTCACCGATGACATTCTCATCAGCTTGCTGGAAACCTATCGCAAGTTGGAAACCGCAAATCACTAGAAAAATAACTCAAAACTTAATATGGGACGCTGACAAGCGTGGATGAACGCGGAAAAAGGGTTAAGAATCCGCGTTTTCCGCGTTCATCTGCATCCTATTTGCACTTAAAAAATAAACTCGCCCACAAAACATTATTCTCAGGGCGAGTCATGCTTTTTATTTCAACAACTGTTCCAGGATCGCAAGCGTCTCTGCTTTACCGCCATAGCCATTCTCGCCGCCGGGTCCCACGCACGAAGGGCAGCCATCTTCGCAAGCACATTCACTCACCAACTCGTGCGCGCGGCGGATCAATTCATCATGCAGTTCAAATAATTTTTCACTGAACCCAATGCCCGCAGGTACAAGGTCGTATAAAACCACAGCCGGCTGACCATTGACCGCAGACCAGGCGGGTTCTGAAAAGACTCCCAAATCGCCTGCATCACACATCAAGAACAACGGCGCGAGGTTGCCGAGCACAAATCCCAAACCTGTTAATCCACTTCGAATGCGGACATTCTGCTCGACCTTGCGATGACAACTCTGGCAAAGCGTGGTGAGATTCTCAAGTCGGTTCGCCTGCTCGCGGTCGAGGACTCCGTTTTGGATGAAGGCGCGGAAAGGAGTCTTGTGATGCACATCATGCTCGCGATTCGTCTCCGCCGCGCCGCACACCTGACATTTGAACTGGTCCCGTTTTCTGACAGCGAGTCTTATCTTTTGCCAATCGGGTCCGTAGTCGTTCGGGTCATTGGTCCATAGACCGGCATCACGCAAAACTTTGAGCGCCGCCTCAGACAGGATGATCCAATATCCGGTTGTCTGCAATTCAGAGGGCGGAAGGTCGAGCGGTTCCTGCCCGAGATTCTCATTCGTGAACCAGCGGATCTTTCGAAAGCCAACCACTTGTGTGGTGACTTGTATCTCGCCATATCCTTTTTCACAGCTGCGAGTGGCGATCTGCTCGTTCAACGATGTGATCTGAATTTCTGATTGCTGCTGGGCTTCAGTGTAGTAATCCAAGCCAACCGGCACAAGATGAGCAATGCGGTTTTCAAGGTCAAGCTCTTGCACAAAATATTGCTGGGCTTCGTGCATATAGATCGCGCCGGGGTGAACCATCCAATTCGCGGATTCGCCGTCCACGGTGCCTACTATCGTTGGTCGTCCATCGTCTGCGGTCGTATGCAACACCACGCTTTGCGGTGATGCCGAACGGAGCGAAATATTCGCGGCAGGATAGGCATCTTGCATCCAAAAATATTTTTCATTCGAGAAGTGCGCTTCGTTATTCGAAACGAGGAACTCAAGATACTCGTCCACCAATTCATCGGAGATCGAGCCGAAGCCTTCGCCGCGTTGAAATGGTAATTCAAACATGGCACAACGCAGATGCTCTAACAAGATCAACAAATGATTCGGGTTGACCAACGCCATCTCCGGTGAAAGATCGAAGAAGTATTCGGGGTGATGCGCGAGGAATTGGTCCAATGGATTCGGCGATGCAACAAGGATCGAAACAGCGGGTAAGTCACCGCGCCCGGCTCGCCCTGCCTGTTGACGTGCGCTCGCAATCGTGCCGGGGTACCCGACCATCAGTGCCGCACCCATACCGCCAATGTCGATGCCTAATTCGAGCGCATTTGTGGCAACCACAGTTTTCACGGAGCCGTCGCGCAGTCCCTGCTCGATCTCACGGCGTTGGGTTGGGAGGTAGCCAGAGCGATAGCCGCGAACCGGATTTTCGGTTTTCGATTTCAGATTTACGATATGTGTTTGCAGATGGGTGAGAAGCATCTCCACGCTGCGGCGTGTCCGCGCAAAGACGACCGATTGCACATCGTGTTTCAGCAAGTCGTTTGCCAATCGCACAGACTCAAGGATGCTGCTCTTGCGCAAGCCCAAAGTGGGATTCAAGATCGGCGGATTGTAAATAATGAAGTGACGTTCGCCGCGCGACGAGCCGTCGTTATCCACCAATTCAACGGGTTCTTCAATAAGAGTCTCAGCTAATTCTTTTGGGTTGCCAATGGTTGCAGATGCAAGGATGAATTGTGGGTTTGCCCCATAGAACTTTGCCACACGCTTAAGCCTGCGAATGACATTGGCAACATGCGAGCCGAAGACTCCGCGGTAGGTGTGTGCTTCGTCGATGACAATGAATTTGAGGTTGGCAAAAAAATCGCTCCAGTTGGAGTGATGCGGCAGGATACCCGTGTGCAGCATGTCTGGATTTGTGAGAATGATGCGGGCAGTTTTACGAATGGTAGGGCGATGCGGTTGAGGCGTGTCACCGTCGTAGATGGCAGGTATCAGGTGCCAGGTATCATGAGCCAGGGTATGGAGCGAAGAAAGCTGGTCTTGGGTGAGGGCTTTGGTGGGGAAGAGATATATTGCCCGTGCTTGCGGGTCTTCGATCAACTTTGCTAGGACGGGCAGGTTGTAGGCGAGAGTCTTTCCGCTGGCGGTGCCAGTGGCGAGGATCACATTGCGGCGGGCGCAGGCATGGGTCCACGCTGTCAGTTGGTGGGAATAGAGTTGTGAAATGCCGCGGGCAGATAAGGCATCTCGAAGCGAAGCAGGCACATCGTCTGGAATGGGATGCGTCTGTGCTGTACGCGGTGGAACTGTTTGCCAGGCAAAAAGATTCGGGGCGGTTTCATCATCCCGCTTCCAAAAATCCAAAAGATCAGAAAGCATATTGGTTCAACTCACAGGGTCCGCACGTTCGGTGTGCAAGGTACGGAATGCCCATGCGCCCACGCCCAGTGGAACCCAGAACGTCACTGCGCGATAGATCAAGGTAATGACCACCGCCTGACTCCAATTGACGTTAAGTGAACTCAATGCCACCGGCATGATGCCTTCCACAATGCCAATGCCGGATGGTGTGGGAGAAACAATGAGGAAGAGATAAGCGATCGAAAAACCAGCGATGATGGTACCCGCTGAAAATGGGACCTCAAATGCAAGAAAAGAACTCATCAGGATCAGCATCAACAAGCCTTTGTCGAAGATACCCCACAATACTGGGCGAATGAGGCTGGTTGGTTTTTCTGTTAAGCCGGAGAAACCATCTGCGATCTCGTGCGCAAAAGCGTGGGCACGATCTTCGCTGAGATAGTTCTCTTTGCGAAAGAGACGCACCACCCGATTTATTCCGCGCACGAATTTTGCCAGTAAGTTCCCAAGTTTTTCTGCGGAGCGGTAGCCTACATAGAGAACGAAAGCAAAGACAGCCGCCGTGCCAAACAAAATAAAGGATGCTGAGATCTCTCCAGCATCCAAATCATTGCGGCGAATAAGAACGATGAGTCCTAATGAAAGGATAAATAAAAACGCAGCGAGGTCGAGCAGGAGGAACAAGGCAGCCGCGACGGTTGCTTTGCCTGCGGGATGTCCGCGGCGTTTTGCTTCTGCCGCAAAGAGCGCGACTCCGCCCGCCCCGGCTGTGGGTGCGACAACGTTGATAAAGTTCGCCGCTGTGGCAATACGGCTGAGGGTGATCACATCTTCATGAATACCAAGTAAATGGAAAATAGATTGATACATCCGTCCGCTCGAAACGAACCAGACGATCTGGATCAGGATCGCCATTAGAAAGAAACCGAGGTGAGCCTTTTGTAAAGTGAGTACGATGGTTTCCAGTTCGCTAAAACTGAAGGCAACCACGACCACGCCCAGAAAAAAGATCAGAAAGACAAAGAATTTTTTCATTGATGTCTGTTGGAGAATTGTAACAAAACATTGGTAATTTTTTTAAGAGCTGATCCGATTTTTCCTCAATGGGTCGATCTTGTCTTTTATCAAAACAAAAAGCCTGAGAAGATCCCAGGCTTTTTTGCATTATTGAATATCTGCGATGGTGGTCTTTTCTAATTTATTCGAGACGTAATCTCGAATGTCCTTGAATACTTTGGTCAGTTTCTTTTCCTTCTCGATCGGTGTGGACTCGTAGAAGTTCTCACTGACCGACTCGGTGGGGGCAAGGGCGCCGTCAAACAGGCGAATGACCTCTGCCAAAGATATCTGATTCGGCCGTTTGGCAAGTTGATAGCCGCCCTTTTGTCCTTTGGCGCTGCGCAGGAAATGCGCGCGCTTCAATGCCAGCATAAGCTGCTCTAAAAATTTGGGCGGAATGCCTTGCGCGGTTGCAATGGTGTCAATGGAAATAAATCCTTCCTCTTCATTACGGGCAAGATAGACAAGGGCGAGGAGGGCATATTCGCTGCGGGTGGTTAGCTTCATATCAGGTCATCTTCTTTCTTATTCAAAATCGACAAGTAGTATAGTGGAAATGGGAACACTGTCAAGCGGGTGACTCTTATCTAAAATTGAGGCTGTGAATCGTCTTGACAAAATTCAGTGGCTGAATTATGATTTCGAACAACAAATCCTATTGGATTACTAGGAATTTATAAATAAGTGAGTTTGAGCTGAAACCTAGGTCAGAAACGAACTTTTTATTTACCTTCAAATCCTACTAAATCAATAGGGTTTATGTATAAAATATCAGTAATCGGAGAAACAATATGCGAAAACAAACTTTAACATGGCTGTCGCTTTTTCTGGTCATGGCAGTCACCCTCTCGGCGTGTGGAACGGCTGGGAATGCTGAACCCGCTTCGGCTGAGTCTGAGGCGGGTTCGTCATCCGAATTAAGTGGAACCATTTCCATCTCTGGCGCGTTCGCCCTCTACCCCATGATGACCGTCTGGGCGGAAGAGTTCACCAAGCTGCATCCTGACGTTCAGTTCGATGTGCAAGGCGGCGGCGCAGGCAAAGGCATGACCGATACCATCGCAGGTGCCGTGGACATTGGCATGATCTCGCGTGCCATTAAGCCGGAAGAAGAAGCCCAGAACATTTTCTGGGTGTCGGTCACGAAGGATGCGGTTTTCCCGATCATCAACGCGGAGAATCCTGTAGCGGCGCAAATTCTTGAAAAGGGAATTTCGCAGGAAGTCTTCAACAAAATTTACATCACTGGCGAAATTACAACGTGGGGTGAAGTCGTCGGCGACCCATCCATCACAGACAAGATCAATGTCTTCACCCGTTCCGATGCCTCTGGTGCGGCGGAACAGTGGGCAAAGTATGCGGGCGGTGAAGCACAAGAAGACCTGCTTGGCATCGGTGTGAATGGTGAACCTTCCATGCTCGATACGGTGCTCAAAGACCCGCTTGGCATTGGCTATGGCAACCTCAACAGCATCTTCGACTTGAGCAATGGCAATCTCGTTCCTGGAATTATCATCCCTCCCATCGACATCAATGAGAATGGCGCAGCCGATGCAAACGAAATTTATAAAGTGAAAGAAGATGCTTTCGGCGCTGTGGCAGATGGAACCTATCCTTCTCCTCCGTCCCGCTTTGAAAACCTCGCCACGCTCGGTAAACCCGAAGGACTCGAACTTGAATTCATCAAGTGGATCCTCACCGACGGTCAACAATACTTGGAAGCGGCAGGCTTTGTCCCGCTCACCGCGGAACAACAAGCCGAGTCACTTGCGAAGCTTGAACAATGAGCGAAATCGAATTGACCCAAATGAAAACGGAAGGGCGGCTAAGCCGCCCTTCTACGCCGTCTCGCGCCAGAACGGATCGAGCCGCACAACGCACATTCTTTAT
>JBEBCV010000154.1:0-2986 GCA_041157505.1 Chloroflexota bacterium
TTTTACCGTGCTTTTCACATGTTCCCTAAGATGGTACGGGACATTGATAATGACGATGCCTTCCTGCCGTTTCAATTGGCTGCGCAACAGGTCTGCGGTGTTAGTATGCAGAGCGGAGCCAAGGAAATTATTTGGAATGAACTCTGGCACAATGATGGTTATAGTCTCGCCTGGCTGCCGGCGTTCTGAGATCTCAGTGATGTATTCCAGCAAAGGTTCCAGGAAGAGCCGGTAGGGTGAGTTCAACATGACCATTCGTACACCTTCGCCCCACATTTCCCACTTCTTCTTCACCTTTTCGGCTTCGGCGGGATCGATGGCAACATGTACAGCAGTAACATCATCAGACAGCATGCGGGCATAGCGCAGAGCTGCTAGGCTCCCTTGATGCACACCGCTCACCGGCATGATGACACGATGTCGGATGGCATGAGGCGGGATCGCGCCAAAGTTATCCAAGGATAGATTGCTGGCAACATTTTTATAGTGATGATGGATCGAGAAAAAGATGGTCACCAGGATAGGCGTAAGGATCAACACAACCCATGCGCCTTCTTTGAATTTTGTGACAGCAAAAACGACCATGACAACAGCTGTACAAACTGCGCCAAAACCGTTGATCACCATCCTGTATTGCCAGCCTTTTTCAAAGCGAAGCGTGGAACCCGGTTCAACGATCTCTTCGCCTGGTTTCAAGTGTCCGATCTTCCACCAACGTCGTGCCATACCTGCTTGAGAAAGGGTAAAGGAAAGAAAGACGCCGATGGCATATAACGGGATCAGTTTTGTGACGCTTGCCTGGAAAATAATGATGAGGATGGAAGCGATCACAGCCAAGGTCATGATACCCCGTGAATAGACAAGTCTGCTGCCGCGATACGTTAATTGGCGCGGTAGAAAACCATCTCCGGCATGAAGCGCACCCAAACGTGGAAAGTCTGCAAAGGCGGTATTGGCAGCCATGATCAAGATGACGGTTGTACCTGAGATCAACATGTAATACAACCAACCTCTACCATCGTAGACCGTACGTGCCAACTGTGAGATGACGGTTTCTTCCTCTGAGAATACTGCATGGATCTTGCCGGTAAGAAAGGAAAGACCAAGAAATAATGAACCGAGGATGACAGACATCCAGATCAAAGTAATGCCTGCATTTTTACTGCGTGGTTCTTTGAAGGCAGTGATACCGTTCGAAATTGCCTCCACGCCGGTAAGCGCGGTTGTGCCGTTGGCAAAGGCATGAAGCAAAATAAAGGGAGTAATGACGGAAATAACATCGCGGGGTTCAAAATGCGGCGGATCTATAACCGCACCTAAAGAACCGCTGAAGAAGCGAAAGAGTCCTATCCCAACTGTGATCGCCATGATAACAACAAAGAAATAAGTTGGGATGGCAAAAGCAGTTCCAGACTCTTTTACACCCCGCAAATTGATCAACATGATCAACATGACCGCTACCACTGCGATCGCTACCCGATATGGAAATAGATCAGGATATGCCGACACGATCTGGGCTACCCCTGAGGACACAGACACCGAAACTGTCAAAATGTAATCGGTCAGCAAAGCTGCACCTGCGGTTTGGGCGGGCAGTTCACCAAGGTTGTCGCGTGCCACAATATACGCTCCACCCCCACCGGGATAAGCGTGAATAGTTTGCTCGTATGAGATTGTTACGATCGCGAGTAGTGTAATAATCGCAATTGATATTGGGAATAAATACCCATATGCAATTGCGCCTGCTGCAGCAATCACACCCAATATTTCCTGTGTTGCGTATGCCGTGGAAGATAAAGCATCTGACGCGAAAACGGCTAACCCTACGGCTTTACCAATCGTCTGATGGGGCGCATCTGCTGTTGATAACGGTCTGCCAATAAAATAAGACCGTAATGTTCGTTGAGGCAAATGGGTTGCTTCTCTCTCAATAATCGTAGTTTGTGAATTATCTTGATGATTGATCATTCTAAATAACATTCTCCTGTGGAAAACGGTAAATTTTGACGCGTTTCCACAGGAGAGAGTGTATTCAGTTGTCAGTCAAATTTTGGTCAAAGAATGGGATGAGAGCGTCAAGAAATGGTCAAGGTTCCAAGGTCAAACTTTTAAACGATATCCAACACCTGGCTCGGTATGAATGTAGGTTGGTCGTGACGGATCTGGTTCGATCTTTCCCCGCAGGTTGCTGATGTTCACCCTCAAAATGTGCATATCATCATATCCATCACCCCATACCTGACGCAGCAATTGATGATGTGTAATGACCTTACCGGCGTGAGTCACCAACACTTTTAGTAGATCATATTCTGTTGGCGTAAGCTGTATCTCTTTCTCATTGACCATTACCAGACGACGTGCAAAATCCATAATTAATCCGGCAGATTGGAAAACCGGTTCATTCGCCGCTGAAGATTGTTTGCGCAAAGCGACTCTCATCCTCGCAAGAAGCTCTCCCGTGCCGAAGGGCTTGGTGAGATAGTCATCTGCGCCGGCGTCGAGGGCAGCGATCTTGTCCTGCTCGGCTTCCCGGACAGATAATATGATGATGGGCGTCTGACTCCATTCACGCAAACGGCGTGTCACCTCAATCCCATCCATATCTGGCAGACCCAAATCAAGGATGATGATATCGGGGCGGTGACTAAGCACTGCTTGCAATGCTTCTTCTCCAGAAGCAGACTCATACACACTGAATCCTTGTGCGCCTAATGTTGCGCGCAAATAACGCCGAATTGGGGCTTCATCATCCACGACCAGAATGCGTTGATTAGTTACTGTCGTCATAGGCTCAATGGTAATTCAACTTCCAAAATTGTACCGCCACCCTCACGGTTCATTGCACGAACCTCGCCACCATGAGCTTCAACAATACCTTTGCTGATGGAAAGTCCCAGTCCGGTACCGCTGACACTCTCCGGGCGTTGGACTCGGTAGAACTTGTCGAAGACGCGGAAAAGGTCATCGGACGGTATCCCAACTCCAC
>JBEBCV010000155.1:0-5395 GCA_041157505.1 Chloroflexota bacterium
AAATGGCTGACCCCGAATGAGAATACCATCCATGAGATCGGTCTCACTCCTGATTACCCTGTTGAACTCACTGAAGAAGACCGTCAGGCAGAGAAAGACCCTCAATTGGATGAAGCAATAAAAATTCTTTTAGAGATGTCGAATCAATAACCAATAAGGAATAAGTAAGGAGAACAACATGTTTTTCTTTGACCCAAGATACCTGATGTATATGATTCCTGCCTTCATACTTATGGCGCTTACGTCCTGGTATGTAAAAGCGGCTTACAACAAATGGAGCCGTGTAGGGGCAGGTAGTCGTTTTACGGGCTATGAAGCCACCCGTCGACTCATCAATTCAAGCGGGTTGTATGGTGTGCAAATTCAAGGCACTCCCGGTGAAATGACCGATCACTACGATCCGCGCAACAAGACCGTTTTTCTTTCTCAAGGTGTGGCAAACAGCCCATCTGTGGCGGCACTGGCGATCGCTGCCCATGAACTTGGTCATGCCCAGCAGGATGCTGAAGGATATTTCCCGCTCAAGTTCCGCGGGGTGTTGGTGCCGCTTGTCAACATCGGTTCCAACCTCGGCTGGATCCTCATCATGATCGGGTTGTTCCTGCAATTGACACAGCTCGCGTGGATCGGGATCCTGGTCTTCTCTGGTGGTGCGCTTTTTGCACTGGTGACCCTGCCTGTGGAATTTGACGCTTCTGCCCGTGCCCGCCGCATGCTTGCCGAAAGCGGCATTATCCAAACCGATGCTGAAATGCGCGGTGTGAGTAACGTCCTCAACGCCGCTGCATTGACCTATGTAGCAGGGCTGGTCACCGCTGTTCTGCAATTGCTGTACTACGTCTCACTCGTCAGCGGACGCAGCCGCGATTAGTTTTACGATAAGCCTGTAGGGGCGACTCACAAGTCGCCCCTACTTTTTTTTTGGGGGGGGATGATAGATCGTGCAATTCTCCTGCAATAAAACGTTAACTTGACAAAATAGAACAAGTGTTCTAATATTGAACATAGATAACTTGTCCGTTGTTTGGTTCCAAAAAGGAGAATTCCCATGAACCGTTCTTTCAATATTCAACTCATTCCCCTGCTAAAGAAAATGTCGCTAAAACGCGGCGCGATCTTTGGTGGGTTGATCATGGGCGCATTGCTTGCCTTCGAGGTATTCAACTTTGGTACAACCTCGTTCGCTTTGCGCGATGTTCTCGGTGATCTTCAATTTGCGGGGATGTATTGGTCGTCTGTGCTGGCGTTTGCCTTTTGCGCCATAGACTTTGCCGGCATTGCCCGCATCTTCACCCCCGAACAGGGTCGTGATGAACCTGCCGAAGTTTGGTATCTCTTTGGCGCATGGTTGTTGGCGGCTGCCTTCAATGCCATGCTTACCTGGTGGGGCGTTTCTGTTGCCATTCAAAATCACAACGCCTTGGGCGGTGGTTTGGTCGGTCAGGAAACCATGATGACCGTTGTGCCCATCTTCGTCGCTTGTATGGTCTGGCTGATCCGCGTTCTGTTGATCGGTACGTTCTCTGTGGCTGGGGAACGTCTCTTTTCAATGGCGGATATATATGACCGCAACGCGAGCTACCGTAACACCCAAGCCTCCACCTTCTCTGCGCCTCAACCGCGGCCCATTCAGTCTGCTCCACGTCAGGAAGTGAACCCACCCGTGAGCAATTATCCGCGACCCGTTCCGAAGCCGCAGCCCCGTCCCAACTCCATGCCTGCCTATGGCGCTAATCGTCCCGAACCGACTTATCATCCCGTAGGTATGACCGCTATGAGCAGCAACGAGAAAAACAATACTTCCGTACGGAGATAGCCCTTGTCGTGAGATAAGGTTTCTCAATCCTCTTCCCCCATCCAACCGCTGAGCCGCTCGAAAGGGCGGTTCATGCGTTAAGAACTTAAAAATGAATGACCATATTCCTGAATTGCAATTCGGAGAATCAAAAACCCCAACGATGTGACGGATCCATTTTTGATACGACACTCCATTGGGGTTTTTGTCTTATCTATTCAAACTCATCCAGTGTGCTTTCGCCATGTGTCAGTACATACATTGCGCGCGGATTGCCTTCATTGGTGTCGAACACAAAATCGGTGACGATGTAATTTTTTGCAAAGGCGGTTTCAAAAAGTTCGCGACTGAAGAAACGCCAATCCCGGGCGAGCGGAAAGTCTTTGGCTTTGATATCCATAAAGTTGGTGGGAATTTCCACCAGCAGGAGACGATCTTCAAAGGTTGGCACATGCTCGGGGGGGCGCATCAAGCCTGCGTCGGAGAATTGAGGCGTGTAAAAGGGACGGAGTCCGCTGCGGGAAACATGTGCAAGTTTGAGCGTGGGTCGCGGACGTTTGCTGAGTCGTTTTTCCACGCGGCGTGAATTGATCCACCAATCCACTTGAAAACGGTCAGAAGGCAGACCGGCGTTGAGACCATCACGCAGTTCGCCATATTCCGCTTCGCGATAGGTGCTACAGACCGCACCGAGTTTGGAGATATTGAGATGCGCATTGCGGCTGAGCAGCGGATCGAAGGTCCATGTGATATGGTCAAGTCCCTGATGCCGCACCATCTGCCATTGTGCGCGTTTGAGTTCGAAACCGATTCCGCCATCACGATTGTTGGGGTGAATGCCCATTTGATGCGAACAATGCTTGGGGCGCGGACCATCAGGAGTTTTTTCAAGCCCCGGAAAGCCAAAGACGAAACCGATGAGTTTTTCATCCTCGAATGCGCCCAGCACCAAGCCGCCATTGTGGACAACGGTGATAAGCACATGACTTGGGACAACATCTGTTTCAGAACCAGGCCAGACCTGACGCTGAAGTTCTTCCACAAGTTGCATTTCATCGGGTGTTTCGAGCAGGCGAATGTTTGGAAGGGACATATTATCTTCTCTGAGGGGATAATCGTTGGGTGACGGCGCTCCAAAGGCGCTCATACCAACGTTTGTAGATCAAGTAGTCGATGCGATACGAGAAACGGGCAGGCATCAACCCAAAATGACGCGGCATCGCATCTACTGAAGTGGTACGGTTGACGGCGAAGTAATCGAGAAAGAGGGAAGAGACCGGAAAGCCGGGAATCACACTTTCAAGGAATACGGTCATGGCGCGTAAGGTAATGGGCGAAAGGGGCACAAGAAAACGGCGCCGCCTTGTTACGTCCATGATGATCTCAATGATCTGTTGCAGGGTGAAGAACTCATTGCCGCCCACTTCATAGACTTGGTTAAGAGTTCCTTCGTTTTGCAGTGCCCAGATCATGCAGGTGACCAAGTCTTCGACCCACACAGGTTGAACCACCACACGTCCGCCATTAGGGACAGGGAATAGCCCCGGCGAATTTCGCAGCAAGCGCGCAATGTTGTTGGTGAAATGGTCTTCGGGTCCATAAACCAATGAAGAGCGGATGATGGTGTAGGGGGTCTTTCCGGCACGGATGGACTCTTCGGCGATGCCTTTGGCTTTAAAGGCGGGGTAGCCCGAAGCACGTGCCGCTCCCAAATGACTAAGATAGACGATCCGATCCACACCTGCATCGGCGGCGGCATCGACAAGGTTTTGAGTACCTTGAATATCGGTGATGAGCAGACTGCCGCGCGCACCTTGATTTTCCGCGCTGGCAAGATGAAAGACCATTTCAACATCGCGCATGGCAGCGCGCAGACCACGCGTATCGGCAAGCGACACCACTGCCACTTCAACCGGCACGCCTTTTGGCAGGCGCGGCGTTTTGGCAGATGGACGAATAAGGGCGCGGAGGGGGTATCCGATGGATGACAGTTGGCGCACGAGGGTGCGTCCGATGAATCCGGTGGCGCCGGTGATGAGAATCATGGGTGGGATTATACAGGCAGATTGGTTTTTGAATTAATGTGTCAAATAGCTTTCACCACAGAGAGCACTTAAATATCTCCGTAGTGAAAAAAAACAGCCGCTGATAAAGCGGCTGTTTGGTCGAGGTTCGATTAGTCGCGTTTGCCTTTGAGTTCATCGCGGAAAATGACGCTCATAATGATACTCACAACGCTCATCACCAGGCTGCCAACCAGGGCAGACCAGAACCCATCCACCATAAGCGGGATGCCAAAGGATTGCCCGATGGCGCTGGTCAGCATGAGCATGACGGTGTTAATAACAAGGGTAAACAAGCCCAGTGTGAGGATAATAAGCGGGCAGGTGAGGAACTTGAGCAATGGACGAACCAAGGCGTTCAAGAGTCCCATGATGAGGGCGAGGGCAAGAATGCCTTTCCAATCACCGAGATAGTCGATACCGGGGATCAGCCACACGGCAGCGTATAACGCAACAGCGTTGATCAGCCAGCGAATAATAAATTTAGTCATGTTATCTCCTTTCTTTTAAGTACGCAAAATAATCTATCTGGTTGCCTGCATCCAGATCAAGGTACGAAGCGGTTTGAATCCTGCGGTTTGAATGGCATCGTCGAAAAGACCGGCAGGGAACTCGAGTGAGATGTGAGGATTGGAATACGACAGGTCGCGGCGTGCCTGAAGGAGGAGAGCTGTCATCGCCTCAGGGTCTGACCTCTCTGCTGCTGCAGCAAACAGGCTTTCTCCACGCCCAGTCGGAATCCACGAGAGAGTGGCGAGTAAATTATCTTTGCGTGAAGCTGCCCATTGACGGACGTTGATATCGACGAACATCAGGTACAGCCAGTTGAGCAGACCCGGCTTGAGGGTGGAAAAGTTCCAATTGGCGTGCCAGCTCATGTCGTTGGGGTAGAGGCGGGCAAGCCATTTGAGTTGTGTGGTCCAAAAGCGTGGATGCCGCCCAGTGATTGCGATATCCGTTTCTATTTTTTGTGCATTGGAGTCGGTGTAGGCTTGCCAGGCAGTGCGGCGTGCACGTTCAACAAAGCCGAGAGTTTCGTAAAGATGAATGGCTTCAGGGTTATCGGCGCGGACGTGCAGCCAGATGTCATCCACTTTTCTTTCGCGGGCATGCTGCATGGCACGGACGGTGAGGGCACGTGCAATGCCGCGGCGACGATAATCAGGATGGGTGGCAACATTGGCGATGAGATAGAGGCGATGCTTGTTTTGCCGGAATGGCACAAGGCTGACGTTGCCAACGACGTGATGTCCTTCTTCCCAGATATACCCTGTGAGCGGTAGAGAAGTGGACTCTGCCACACGATTTGCCCATTTCAGAAAGGAATTATCTTTGCCTGCACGGCGCATGTCCTGCACATACCGCCTGCCGTCACTATCCATGGTGGATGAGAAGCATTGTTCGATGAGGTCTGCTACAGCAGGCAAGTCTCGCAATATGCTGAGGGGACGCAGATTGGGGTGAGGTGCCTCGCGTGCAGGGACAGTGATGGAGGACATGGGGAGATTATAGCCGGGTGGGCGGAGAGCGGGGAGTG
>JBEBCV010000156.1:0-8390 GCA_041157505.1 Chloroflexota bacterium
CTTCTACAATTATGAAAGGATACAATTGAAATCAAGACAGACACCTTTTGAAATCAGGTGCCTGTCTCTATAACCACTTCGGGGCTTTCTTTTCGTGTCTTGCTTTACGGGTTCAGTTCAAAGTATCCACGGTCTTTTTTTTCTCATCACCTCGTATGAATTTCCAAACTCGCAGCGTCACTATCCCACGAAAGGGATATTTATGAGCGACTCCGCACCAAAGATCATCTTTAATCCTGATGGAAACGGGGAAGGCGATGCCTGCATTCCCAACATCAGCCCAGCTGAACGCAAGAAACGCATGGACTTCGGCATTCTTCAACTTGTGATCACCTTTGGCATCCTCGCCGCCATGCTCTATTTCGGCGCGGATAAACTCTGGCGTCTGCCGTTGTTCGCCATGTTTTCCTCTGGAGCCGTCTCCATCTTTCAAGCTCTCGACAAAACCTGAGTAGCCCTTGCTGCGCGTCGTGTACGCCGCACCTCAGAAAAATATGAACGCGTCAAAGATGACAAAGAAAATGCCCAGATCACTCGCCAGGCGCTGAAAGTCATTGCCAAGGGAACATTGGTCGGGTTGGGTATTACTTTGTTGATCATGCTGATCCCTTAATAGACCATAAACAACAGACCATGGACGACAGACAAAGATCGTCTATCGTCCATGGTCAATCGTCCGTCGTCCCCCACGCGCTCTGCCACAAAGCAGGGCGTTTTTGTTCGCCTATTGCATGGCGTATAATTCAATCGTAAATCGTCAATCCAAAATCGTAAATCGGAAAATCGAATCATGCATATCTTAGTTACCAACGATGACGGCGTTACCGCCCTCGGTCTTCTCGCACTTGCGCAGGAAATGCGTAAACTCGGTAAAGTGACCGTCTTTGCACCTGATAAGAACTGGTCCGCTTCGGGACATGTCAAGACGATGGAACGTCCATTGCGCGTGAAAGAAGTAACTCTCGCCGATGGCACCACAGCCTTTGCATCCGATGGCGCACCTTCAGATTGTGTTGCCCTGCCATTGCTTGGACTCGTCGAAGAGACGATTGACATCGTTGTTTCGGGTATTAACCCAAATGCCAATGTTGGGCATGACGTAACCTACTCTGGCACGGTCACCGCGGCGATGGAAGCTGTCATTGCAGGCGTGCGCGGCGTAGCCGTGTCGTTGGATTCGCCTGAGGGGCACCGAGGTCCACTCGACTACTCAACTGCCGCTGTGGTTGGGAGGCGGGTCGTTGAGCAGGTCATTGCAGATGGTCTGCCCGAAGGCGTCGTCTTGAATGTCAACGTTCCATATCTCACTGAATCCGAACTCAAAGGGTACATGATCACAAGACAAGGTTTGCGCGTCTATCGCGATGCGCTCGACGTGCGCAGTGACCCGCGCGGCAAACCCTATTACTGGATCGGCGGCGAAGCCCCCACCGGCGTGGACGAACCCGGCACCGACTTCGGCGCATTGCGTGCAGGCATGGTCTCCATCACACCGCTGCAATTGGATTTGACCCATCTTAAAGCGATGGATGTTTTGAAGAAGTGGAATTTCAAATGACCTCGATCCAAGAACTCATTCCCGTTCTGCAAACCGCCATCGGACCTGTGATCCTCATTTCTGGTGTTGGTTTATTGTTGCTGAGTATGACCAACCGTTTCTCACGTGTCATTGACCGCGCCCGTAGTCTCCTGAGCATTTCAGAAACCCAGGCGGGTCCTCCACGCCAGAAAACTCTCGCCCAAATAGATATTTTGTGGAGTCAGGCAAACTTGATCCGTCTCTCTATATTATTTGCTTCCATCAGCCTCCTGTGCGCGGCATTGCTCATCATCATCCTGTTCATCACAGCGTTGTTCGGCATTGAAGATGCCTGGCTGCTTAGCATCATTTTTGTAGCATGCATGGGTTCGTTGATCACCTCTCTGGTCGTATTTATCACGGATATTAACCGCTCGCTCTCTGCCTTCAAGGTGGAGTTGTACGGATACGCCCCCAAGCAGGAAGAATAACCATGGATTTCCTCAAAAAGCTTTTTGCCCCCCGCCAACCCTATACCAAAAGCTATTACACGTTCAATGTCAAATGCAAACGCTGCGGTGAAACCATCACCGGGCGCATTGACCTGGATAATGACTTAAGCGTGGAATACGAAGATGACGGTGATATCTTTTATGCGCGCAAAGTGTTGATGGGTGACAACAAATGCTTTCAACGCGTGGAAGCAAATTTCAAATTCAACGCAGATCGACAGGTCATTGAAAAGGACATCAGCGGCGGAGAATTCATCGAGTGAATCGCTCGAACATCGAAATCTATTGGGAAAATTTTCTCGCCGCGAATCCATCCTATCGCGGCAGACCCTACATCGCGGAACCTTTCGGAGATAACCCCGCCCTTGCCGATGAACTCGGCAGCCTCGTCCTCAGCGGACGCAAATCCGCCACCTGCTCTGCAGTGTGGAATTACGAAGCGGACCGTGAACCCTTTCCGCACGTGGGACAACTCTGGCTCGTGCTCGATGGGCGCAATGAACCCATGTGCATCGTTGAAACCATCGAAGTGACTTTCCGCAACTTCAATGAAGTGGATGCAGACTTTGCCCGCGCTGAAGGTGAAGATGACCTTTCTCTCGAAAGCTGGCGCGAAGGGCACAAACGGTTTTTCACTCGCACCCTCACAACCATTGGCATGAACTTTTCAGAAGATATGCCGTTAATATGTGAACGCTTTCGTGTCATTTATAAATAAAGTGAGGCTTCCATGAAACGACCGATCATCCTTCTGCTCTTTCTTGCCCTTTCACTTTCTACTTTTGCCTGCAGTCGAAACGTCATTCCACAAAATGCCTCTGTCAATTCCGGGACAGCATCCACACCTGTTCCCATAAAAAAAACGCTTTCTCAATTCAATCCCATTATAGGGACAGAGTATCTAATGGCAGGGATTGTGCCGGTTGAAGTTTCGCGTGATGGCAGCATCAACCCCTTAGATTGGATCAGCCGCAGCGCATATTCCGGCTACTCCACCTACAACACCTATAACTATGTTTTCTTCAACACCCAAACTGAGGAATATCACCGTCTCCTGCCGGATAATAATTTTGTCATCTTCCAAACCGCTGGTTTTCCTCAACTCGTCTATGATCCCAAGAACCCGGAAAAACCTGCGCCTATTATTGAGTTTTGGATCTACAACCTCATCAAAACAGATACGAACAGCGACGGTTATTTCGACTACCGCGATAAACTCACCGTTGGTATTTCCGATGTCAGCGGGGCAAACTACACTGAGCTGATCGAAAACGTTGATGCGATCCAATCGCAGTATTACAAAGACCCATCCAATTTCTTCATCATCTACAATGTCAACGACAAGAACTTCATCGCCAAGGTTAACCCCATTACGCGTGAAGTTCTCTCCACCACCGAAATGGACCTCGGAGAAGATGTCAAATAACCTTCAACGCATCACTACAATCGTCCTCATTCTGCTTGCCGCCTTGCTCATCGCACAGGCGGCATTCTCGCTTCAATGGCCCATCGCGCACGACGAAGCCCCTTTATTCTACGAAGCCTTCCTCATGCAAAATGGGCAAATCCCCTACAAAGACTTCTTCGACTTCCAAATGCCCGGCAGTTTCATTGTTTATTACTTGCTTGGCATCTTCAGTAATTTCGGTCCATTTCGCATCCGCATCCTGGACCTCATTATCCTTGTCGCCATCTCAACCATCACCTACTTTGCCATGCGTCGCCTCGGCAAACTCGCCGCACTCACCGCGCCCATCCTCTTTGCGCTCAAATACCTGCAAGGTGGTCCTGCACTTTCTCTGCAGCGCGAATACCTCATCCTGATTTTTATTTCCCTTTCGATCTGGATCGGCGTGACTGACTCTCTGGATTTTCGCAAACGCCTCATGCTCGGACTCCTCTACGGCATGGCAGCCATCATCAAACCGCACGCCGCGCTCGGACTCCTCCCCTTCCTGCTCTTTGACATTGCAGACTTAAAACAACGCCGTGAGTTTTCCCTTCCATCCCTTGCAAAGCAGATCATCTTCCCAATAGCCATTGGCATCGCAATTCCCATTTCACTTATCACTCTCTACCTAACCATTACCCATTCTCTATTTCCATTCACTACAATCGCGCTCAACTATTGGCCACTCTACTCCCAGATCAACGGTGAGATGGTAGTGACAACCTCAGCGGAGCGAACGGCGTATTTGCTGAATCAAGTTTGGCATCTCGGTGGAAACGGACTCTGGCTCATTCCCGCCGCCGTCGGCATCTATCTCAATCGCAATCGTCAAGCGTATCTACTCGCCAGCCTGGCCGCCATCTATGCCCTCTACCCCGCGCTGACCGGACAGTTCTTCCCCTATCACTACATCCCATTTATTTACACTATCATCCTCGTCGCATCGCTAACACTTACCACTTTCCACTCACCACCTTCAACTAATCCTTCTTTCCTCTTTCCTCTTTCTTCGGCAATCCTTCTTGCCATCATCCTCTTCACCATCCGTCCTTCCCAAACCTTCCTCCGCCAACTCCAAGGCAAAGACATCGCCATCGCCGCTGACCGCGCCGTGCAGATATCAACTTTCCTCGAAAAAAATCTCGAACCCGGCGACGAAGTCCAACCACTAGACTGGACCGGTGGCTCTTTGCTTGCCATGCTTGAAAATCGCGCACCGATCGCGACTTCGTATGTCTTTGACTTTTATTTCTATCACCACGTATCCGATCCCTACATCCAAGCCCTGCGCGCGGACTTTATGACTCAGTTGCAAGAGTCCAAACCGCGTTTCATCATCGAAGTGACATCCATTGACAAACCCTGGGTCTCCGGCGAAGACACCAGTCGTGACTTCCCCGAACTGCGTGCGTTTCTGAATGAGAATTATTCCGTTACAATGGAAAAAGAAGATTACATTATTTACGAATTAGACGGTGGACAATAGACCACGGACCATGGTTCACTGTCCACCGTCCACTGTCCACAAATGAAACGCCTTTCATACATCTACCTCACATTCCCCTTCATCCTCTTCCTCTTCGGCTGGGTTCGACTCACCATAGCCATTCCTCTTGCGCTAATTCTTTTCGTTGCCATCTACAAATTACTAATTACCCATCACCAATCACCATCAACTACCAACTACCAACCATCAACTATCTACTGGCTACTGGCAACAGGCATCTGGTTACTGCTCTCCGGCATCGGCGGATACACCTTCCAAAACTGGGACCATAACTGGCGTAATGTTGTCTTTCGTGACTTGATGAACTTCGATTGGCCCATCTACTACACCCAACCCGAAAGCGGACCGGTCAAGATGCTTGTCTATTATGTCGGCTTCTGGCTGCCATCAGCGCTCATTGCTAAATTCACCAACTGGCAAATCGCCAACTTTGCCCTTTTCGTTTGGTCACTCATTGGCTTATTACTCATTACTCATCAACTCGGCACCTTCTTCAAAACCTCTAACTTCAAAGCCACCCTACTTCTCATCTTCTTCAGCGGACTCGACGTCCTTGGCGCACTCTTCTTTGCCAAAGACTATCCCACTCTCCTGCCGCCCATCACCCACCTTGAAACCTGGGCAGGGAATTTACAGTATTCGTCGTTCACTACTCAATTATTTTGGGTCTTCAATCAAGCCATTCCAGCGTGGTTATGTATCGCCTTAATTGTCATCCTGAGCAGCGAAGCGGCGAAGGATCTCTCCATTGTTGCGCCAGAGACTCTTCGCTCCGCTCAGAGTGACACACGAGGCGAACTCATCCTCCTTTGGTCTCTCTGCTTCTTCTTCGCCCCTCTCGCCTCAGTGGGACTCCTACCATACATCCTCATTGAACTCGCCAAACAAACTGACTTCAAATCCCCGTTCAAAAATCTTCGCTGGGAGCAAATCGCTGCATCCATAATCATCTTTCTTCTTTCCTCTTTCTTCTTCGCTTCCAACACCGCCGCCCAATCTCGCGGATTCCAATCACTGCCCTTCGCTAAATTTCTCGCCTTCTTCCTGCTCGAAGGCGGCATTCTCTGGCTGATCCTCGCCCCATCCAAATATAAAGACCCGCGTTGGATCGTCACTGGCATTCTCCTAATACTCATTCCTTTCATCCAACTTGGCAGTGACCGTGACTTCGTCATGCGTGCCTCCATCGCCCCGCTCTTCTACCTCATGCTGATGACTGGTGAAACCATCTTCAACAAATCTACCCATCACATTTCACTTATCACTCGTTACTCAATCTTTGCCCTCCTTGCTCTCGGCGCTCTCACCCCCATTTACGAGATCAACCGTTCCATCTACCGCACCTACGATTACTACTTTTTTCAAGAGTCTTGTTCCGCCTGCGATTTCTCCACCGACCCGATCACCAAACTTGCTCAACCTGGCAAACCCGAAGAAGAACATCCCGGGTCACTCACTGCCGATGCATTGCCCACTCTTCAATTCATGACCGATGAACTCTCACAGAACTTTATCACCAATGTTCGTCAAACTTTTTTCTATACGTATCTTGCAAAACGCTAATTTAGTGACCATAGACAACAGACGATAGACCATGGAAAATCCATCGTCAATCGTCCACGGTCCATCGTCAAAAAAGGATAATAACCCCATGCCTGAACTCCCCTCCCTACCCAACCCGCAAGCTTTTTACGCCCAAGTGTGGAATATTGTTGCCCGCATCCCCCGCGGAAAAGTCGCCTCGTATGGGCAGATCGCCAAAATGCTGCCTGCACCCGCCGGTGTGGACGAAGCCACTTTCGCAGAATTCGGCGCGTTGTGGGTCAGCAATGCTGTTGCTGCAAGCCCGAATGAGATTCCGTGGCAGCGTGTGGTCAACTCAAAGGGTGAGATCACAGAACGGGACGGGTTGGAGGCGAAGCGTCATAAACTCTTGCTTGAAGATGAAGGCGTTCCTTTCAATCCGCGCGGACGCATCGACATGCGCAAGTATGGCTGGAATGGAAAATAAGCAGACCACAGACGACGGACGATAGACCACAGTAACATCATCGTCAAGAAAGGAAACCCTATGCCATCCTTTTCATCTCCTCCCAATCAACAAGCCTACTACGAACAGGTCTGGGCAATTGCCCGCCTGATCCCGCGCGGCAAAGTTGCCACCTATGGACAGATCGCCAAAATGCTGCCACCGCCCAATGGGGTGGAACTTGAAGCGTATGCCGCGTTTGGTCCGCGGTGGGTGGGCGGCGCGATGGCAAACTGCCCCGATGATGTGCCGTGGCAACGCGTCATCAACTCGCAAGGCAAGATCAGCGAACGGCCCGGCGCGGAGAGACAACGTCCGCTGTTAGAGGCGGAGGGCGTGGTCTTCGATACCAAAGGTAAAGTGGACTTGAAAAAATTCGGCTGGAGCGGAAAAGACGAAAGCGATATTCCACAGCAAACAGCGCTTTTCTAACAACACCATTGGAACAATTTGAGTCTGTTTTACGTATAAGCCTCATCCAACTCAGGGAAAATCATAGGGCATATTTATACACACCATTGTCTACTGCTAATTTTGATTACAGTTGGTGGTATCTCTGTGGCGGATATTCCTTCGTTCGCGCCTTAGCTCTTTGTCATGAAATTGTATAGTTTGCCTTCGGCACTATAAAGTACAGTAGCGGCATTGGAGGCAACTATGTATATCTTTCAAGTCCATCATTACATCAAACCTGAGGGGGTTGAAGCCTATAAAGCTGTCACGCTTGAAAATGCACTAAAGACCCGCCTCGAACCTGGCGTGCTGCGCTTTGATTTTTTTCAAGACGCTGCTGACCCATGTCACTTTAGCCTGTTCGAAGTCTATGCAGATATGGCAGCACGTGATGCACATTTGGAAACAGAACATTTCCTGAAATGGAAAGATGTCTATCTCGCCACGCAGGCACGCAAAGGAGATGGACATGAATTTATTGCGATCTATCCAGAAGAAGGGGATTGGAAAAAAGTTTAACGAGCCAGTTCAACTACCAGAGTATCGAGAGCCAAGTCCAGTGTGATCTGGCTTGTTTTTACCTGCTCATCGATCTGCAGCAGCCGATGGTAAATTCCCTCCAGTGCTTCCATTGAAAAGCGATTAGCTTGCCCCGTTGTCTTTTCCGCAACGTAGGGATGAACAGACAAGGCACGCGCCACATCATCTTTGTTGCCGCGTCCATCCAGAATTTCCCGCGCCTGGATCAACAACCGGAACTGACGCACCACCATCCCCCACAATGAAAATGGATCTTCATTCTCCAGCAAGCGGTGCAATAACTTCTGCGCGACTTTAGCATTGCCCTGTGACAAGGCATCGACGAAGTCAAATACGCTTTGCTGGGATGTGACAATACAAACCGCCTCCACATCGGACCC
>JBEBCV010000157.1:0-4581 GCA_041157505.1 Chloroflexota bacterium
ACAAAAAAATTATCTTCAGTGGGGTTGGTCAAACCGGTCACAATGCCGATCACATGTCCCTGACGGTTGAGCAACGGTCCGCCCGAGTTGCCGGGGTTGGCAGCAGCATCGAATTGGATCATGCCGGGGATCTCAATATTGCTATCGGGAATGCGAAAGACACGGTCGAAGCCTGAGATGACTCCTGAACTCATCGAGCCATACAAGCCAAACGGGTTACCCACCACAAACGCTTCATCCCCCACTCGCATCGAGCTGGGGTTGCCCAATACCGCAGGGAAAAGCACTGGCGGCGAATCCAAAGCCTGGATGACGGCAAGGTCCAGCTCGGGTATTTCTTCGATCACTTCCGCCTCAGACTCGGTGCCATCTGCAAAGGTGATGGTGATACGGGTCGCGCCATCAATGACATGCAGACTGGTGAGGATGTCTCCAAATGAATCGACGACCACGCCACTCCCCAAACCGAAATCTGATTCAGCGTCCTGATGCGCTTCCTCCGTTTGAATTAAGACCAATGACGGACGGATGATCTCATAGACCTGTGCCGAATACGCGGGCGGCGGAGTCGCTGACCCGATCGCGGATGCGACCGATGCATTGACATCGTCCACGCTGAGTTGATTGGGTTGGACAATGACAAGGTTATAGAGAATGAAAGCTAAAAGGGCAGCCAAAACTCCCGAAGCAAAAGGCAAGCCTCGGCGCGAAAAAGAAGCGATGTTCTTCATCCCCTTTTTAAATCGCTCTGTAGTTGTCTCAGTCGATTCGCTCATGCAAAAGAATCCTCATCTAAAGTATTTGGAGCGTCCGCAAATTCGTATAAGTACTATAAGGTGCTTATTTTAGATAAAGATGAGAGAAAATATTTTATTCTTACAAACAGGCTGAATGTTCATAAAATGCACACAATAATGGGATGGGCATGTATACTTTTAGTAATCAGTTTCAAGATTGATGAGGTTAATGATGAATGTTTCAGATGCAATTCGATTGAAGAGAGCCGTGCGCAAGTTTCAAGACAAGCCCCTGCCCGATGACGTGGTGCATGCCATTTTGAATGCGGGGCGACGTTCGCAGTCGTCGAAAAATACTCAGGCATGGAAGTTCATTGCCATACGTGATAAATCCATTTTGAAGGACCTCTCGACCTGCGGTGAATGGGCAGGGCATCTCGCGTGTGCAGCGTTGGGTGTTGCAATTCTCACCCCTGAACCGACCGAGAAATTTCAGACGATGTTCGATGCCGGGCAAGCCGCAGCCTTCATGCAATTGGCAGCCTGGGAATTGGGTGTTGGCTCGGTGCCAGCCTCTATTTATGAAGCCGAAAAGGCGCGCGGAATTTTAGGTTTCCCCGCTGAGTGGCATTTGCGAATCGCGCTGTCGTTTGGGTATCCGCTGGAAGAGACGAAGTTATCTGCACCGCCAAAGAAGGGCGGAAGGGCACCATTCGAGGATGTAGTGCATTGGGACAAGTGGTAAGTTGGAGATTTGTAATTTATGTTTAGAGGATATCACCCGATCAATACTTGTCCTTCGGGGTATCCAACGACTCCGCTCTTGGGTGTGCCCGCCAAAGCAACTACGATGGTCAACGCCCCAAGACGCCCCCAAAACATGACGAATGCGATTACCAACTGCCCGAAGAGATTCAATTGACCGGTGAATGCCAGCGTGAAACCGCAAGTGGCAAACGCAGAGATGACCTCGAACAAGACCTGATCCAATGTTGCATGTGGATGTGTGATGAGAATCACCCATGTGGCTGTGAACACAAGCGCCAGTGAAAGGGTCAACACGGCAGCAGCACGGCGGACAGTGTCTGCCGGAATGGTGCGACCGAGAATGACGGTCGCTTCTTTAGAGCGGATATAGCTCCATAAGGCAAGCGCCAACACCGTGAATGTCCCCGTGGTAATGCCGCCACCAATCGAAGCGGGCGCACTGCCAATGAACATCAACGCCATTTTGATCCATTGCCCGGGCGGGGTCAGCGATTCGAAATCGCTCAAGGCGCTATACCCTGCTGTGCGTGTTGCAATCGAATGAAAAAGAGACAAGCCCAGCTGCCTGTGCAAAGGCTCATCAGCCAGTACCCCCATGGAACGCGTCTCTGCTGTGAAAACGCCCACAGCACCGACCAGGACCAGCGCAGCGACCACCCCAACTGTCAGCTTGGTGTGAAGCGAAACGCGACGCAGTTCGGCGTAGTCCCAAAGGTCAAACAGCACGGGCATCCCCAAACTTCCGAGCAAAATCAACATGCTTAAAACGGTCAGCGTAAATCCATCTGACGGAATTCCAGACCATCCGTTCACGCCGGCGAAAAGATCGAAGCCTGCATTACAAAATGCCGAGATCGAATGAAAGAGCGCATAGAACGCCCCCATTGCATCGCCCAAACTTTGCCGCCAATGCAGCCACAATAAAAAAGCCCCGGTCAGTTCAATGGCAAGCACCATGATCAGAATCCGTTTGGTGAATTGCATAATGGCACGCGTGTCTATCAAACCTAGCGAGTCGCGCAGGGCAATGCGGTCTGAGTATGTTACACGTTTGCCGATCAAACGCAGAATGACAACTGCCATCACCATGAACCCCACCCCACCCACTTGAATCAGCGCCATCAAAATGATCTGACCGAATAACGTCAGGTCGCGCCCCGGCAGGATGAGGGACAAACCCGTTACGCTCAACGCAGAAATGGATGTGAACAACGCTTCAGACCACGACAGAGACTTGGTTGCCGAGACCCCGGGCATCATCAACGCCGCAGTTCCCAGCAAGACGAGCAACAGCAACCCCAGCGCGATCCGCGCCGCGGGTGGAAGTTTACCCAACATCCCTTACTCCCAATTCGACATATCGAGCACGTTGGCGTTCGTCCCAATGACCACAAACAGGTCATCTTTGAGCAGGTTCAAATCGGCGGGAGGTGCCACAATCACCTCATCCCCGCGCTTGACAGCCACCGTCGTCACCCCAAAGCGACGGCGCAAGTCGGCTTGATAGATCGTCTTGCCCGAAAGTGTTTCCGGCACGGAAAGCTCCACCACACAATGCTCTGCCCCCAAAGGCAGACGGTCTAACAAGTTTGGGTTGACCAACTCCATGGCAAGCCTTTGCCCCGCCTCTGATTCGGGCAGCACGACCTTATCTGCCCCCACGCGCAACAAAATGGAACGCTGACGTTCCGTCAGCGCCTTGCAAATAATACGGTGCACCCCAACCGCTTTCAATGCGGTGGTCGCCAGAATATTGCTTTCAAAGTCTGAGCCAATGGCAACGATCGCCACATCGAACGTACCAATATCTGCCGCACGCAGGGCATTCTCATCGGTGGCATCCAACACCAACGCCTGGGTCAGCGGATCTGCCAATTTTTGCACAATGCGTGGATCACTATCCACTCCCAACACACTATACCCCTGAGCCGCCAACGTCAACGCCACCGAAGAGCCGAAACGTCCCAACCCAATGACTGCGAACTCAGACCTCGATCGATTATTAGCCATATACACCTCAACTCGCATCCTATCAGGGTTTGATTAAGGTGTCTAGAAAATAATCCATCCCTCCGGCGCGTGGATATAATAAAAACAAATCGGCTGGCAGAGAAAGGGTAAAGATATGGCTACGAAAAAGAAGGTTGAAGAAACACTTTCTGAAAATAAGATCAAACATCTTGATTTCGTTCAAAGCAATATTTTCCGAATGAACTCAAAATCCTTTCAAATGAAAAGTTGGATGTTGGTGATCGTGACCGCCTTGTTAGGATCTTTTGCCAACACACAAAACCATAACTTCATTCTGTTAGCCCTATTGCCAACACTCATTTTTGAGGGCTGGATGCATATTATCTGCAATTGGAGCGTCAGTTCCGTGGCATCTTTAACGATGTGGCGGGACACTCCAAAGAGCCAAATGAAATCAAGCCGTTTGCCATGCCAATTACTCTATACAATGGGGGAAAATATTCTTTTTGGGATGTGTTTTTGTCTGTATCCGTACTGCCATTGTATTTGCTGATTATTGTTGTTCTATTGGTAATCTATTATTTTCTCTAAACGTGTAGGGGCGGATCGCGATCCGCCCCTACGTTTTTAATCCTGCACAGCCTTCTTCCCCTTCAACGAATTCAATACCCTCGTCACCAACATTCCACCGGGAACAGAGAGAACAAAAGTTAGAATCACAGAAACGATAAACCCGATCACAGCACAGATCGCGATCCAAATAAAAGCATAAGCGATCGGATCTTTTTCAACAACCTCTCCATTCGAATCTTCGCAGTGCAATTCATACGCCGTCGCCGGGCGAGGATTGCCGTATTCATCCGGTGTAGTAGTTTGATACGTATGTCTTCGTGGAGCGGTCCCTTCAGGGCAGAGGAAAGTTCCTACATTCTCGATCACAAAATTGGTGGACGAAGTGACTCCTCCCACCGCAAAGGAAACCGGCATGATACAACTGCTAATGAATGTGATCAACAAGAACCAAATAATGCACCCTGAAACGGCAGACGTTTTTGCATTGTTCATTTCGAAATCTCCTCATCGTCAATAATCGTTAGGGCGACCA
>JBEBCV010000158.1:0-8274 GCA_041157505.1 Chloroflexota bacterium
TCTGACATTCATCGTGATGGCGATCCGTACGCCAAAAGAGGAAGCCAATCTCATTGCAAAGTTCGGCGATGAGTATCGTGAGTATATGAAGCGCACAGGTAAGTTCCTGCCAAAATTTTTCTAATCAAAAGAGTGACATTCACTTTGCCCATTCCGCTTCACTACGGGATGCTTGGAAAAAATGAGTGTCACCTATGCGAGAAAACTATGTTCCTCGAAATCTTTTTCAAGATCACATTCTTTATCATCTTCTTCAGTTTTGCGTATGTGATGACTGCCTACACCCGAAAAGCAAAGGCTCGCAAGGAAGATATAGCCACTCGCATCAGAATGCATAATGAGAATGAAGTTCCGCTTTTATTGAAATTGCGCACCATTTTCGGTGTTCCCTTTTACCTTGGTGTGCTAGTATGGACATTCATCCCCTCATTTATAAAATGGGCATCCATCCCCTTCCCCATTTGGGTGCGCTGGGCAGGGTTGATATTGGGACTCCTTGCCATCCTTCTGAACGCCTGGAGTCACAAAACGCTCGGACAAAAACTCGGCGAAGACTTTGACCCTGCACTGCGGTTATTGAAAGTCCCTGCCTTGGTGACAGAAGGTCCTTATGCACGGATGCGACACCCGATCTATCTGGCATTTTTGCTGATGCAGATCGCGGTTCTGCTCTTAACCGCAAATTGGTTCATCGGCTTTTGCGGACTCGCAATCATCATCTCTGTCATCGCAATCCGCGTGCCGGAAGAAGAAAAATTGCTTATCGAGCAATTCGGTGAGCAATATCGAAACTATATGAAAAACTCGGGAAGTTTATTTCCCAAACTCGGATAATCGGAGAGAACTACATGAAGAAATTCTTTTTAACTGTACTAGCCCTATCCCTGCTCATGAGAGCGTGCGCAACAGAGACAGGCAACAATTCAAACGGCAAGCTAAACATTGTCACAACCACCGGCATGATCGCGGATATTACGAAAAATGTCGGTGGTGAATATGTGGAAGTGACCGCCCTGATGGGACCTGGTGTGGACCCACACTTATACAAAGCCAGCGAAGGGGATATGCGTCGTTTACAGGATGCAGATCTGATCTTTTACAACGGACTTCACCTCGAAGCGCAAATGGGCGAAGTGTTGGAGAAAATGAACGACTTTGGTATCAAAACGGTACCGGTGACGGATAAAATCGATCGCTCCCTTTTGCAAGCACCGCCGCAATTTGCCGGTAATTACGACCCGCATGTATGGTTCGATGTCACCATGTGGATGAAGGCGGTGGAACAGGTGCAGGAAACTCTCATAGAAACTGATCCAAGCCACAAGGCTGAGTATGAAGCGAATGCATCCGCTTATCTTGCCAAATTGGATGAATTACATCAATACGTTTTAGCTCAGGCTCAAACGGTCCCTGCAGATAAACGGATCATCATCACCGCCCACGATGCGTTCAATTATTTCGGTCACGCATACGGATTTGAAGTGCGTGGACTGCAAGGTATCAGCACTGAAGCGCAGGCAGGCACAGCAGATGTGCAAGACCTTGTGAGCTATATCGTTGAGAAACAGATCCCAGCCATCTTTGTTGAGTCATCGGTACCGCAAAGGAACGTGGAAGCGGTGCAGGCAGCTGTACAAGCGCAAGGTTTCGATGTGCAGATTGGTGGTTCCTTGTTTTCGGATGCGATGGGCAGTGAAGGGACACCCGAAGGAACATATATCGGCATGGTGCGCCACAATATCGATACCATCGTAAGCGCGTTGAAAGGTGAATAACATGGCAGTCAATGCAATTGATGTAACCGACTTGACCATTGCCTACAAAGACAAACCTGTTTTGTGGGACGTGGACATGGAAGTGCCATCGGGCACGTTGATGGCGATCGTTGGTCCGAACGGCGCCGGCAAAACGACCATGATCAAATCTATTTTGGGGTTGATCAAACCCGCGGCTGGACAAGTGCTTGTTTATGGCAAGCCGTATGCAGAGCAACGGCATCTGGTCGGCTATGTTCCCCAGCGCGGCAGTGTGGATTGGGACTTCCCCACCAGCGTTTTGGATGTAGTGATGATGGGACGCTATGGCGCACTTGGCTGGCTCAAACGACCAGGCGCTTCGGAACGTGTATCCGCATTGGATGCCCTCGATAAAGTTGGGATGAAATCCTTTGCCGAACGGCAGATCAGCCAACTTTCTGGCGGACAGCAACAGAGAGTTTTTCTGGCACGTGCACTCGTACAAGATGCCCAACTCTATTTTATGGACGAACCCTTTCAGGGCGTGGATGCAACTACCGAACGCGCTATCGTAACCTTGCTGCAAGAACTTCGTTCGGCAGGCAAGACGGTCGTTGTTGTTCATCACGACTTGCAGACCGTGCCCGAATACTTCGACTGGGTCACCATGCTCAACGTCCGCCGAATCGCCTGTGGACCGGTGGGCGAAGTCTTCACCGATCAGAATCTGCGCAAGGCATACGGCGGCAAGGTCGCCTTCTTGAGCGCGGACGATGCTGTGAAGAATGGAAAGCATTAGTCTTTGACGAAAGACCAGAGACGATAGACCATGGAAAAATCATCGGTTCATCGTCCATGGTCAATGGTCTCTTCTTATGGATATTTCTCAACTCTTATACGATCTTTTATTTGATTACACCTTGCGAACAGTAGCTCTTGGTTCGGCGATTTTGGGAATCGTCAGCGGTGCGCTTGGGTCATTTGCAGTACTTCGGAAGCAAAGCCTGCTCGGGGATGCGATCTCGCATGCAGCACTGCCCGGCATAGTGATCGCCTTTCTCATTACTCGCAGCCGCGAACCTGCGGTGTTGATGCTTGGCGCTCTGATCGCAGGCTGGCTGGCAACCCTCTTCATGCTCAACATCATCCGCACCACCCGCATCAAGGATGACAGTGCCTTGGGCTTGGTCCTTTCGGTCTTCTTTGGCATGGGGCTCATGCTCCTCACTTTCACCCAAAAATTGCCTGATGCCACCCAAGCCGGTTTGGACAAGTTCCTGTTCGGGCAAGCTGCCACCCTCCTTCAAAGCGACGTGATCACGATGGCGATCATTGGCACATTGGCAATTGCCTTGCTGATGACATTTTGGAAAGAATTCAAACTCATCACTTTCGATCCTGAATTTGCAGCAAGCCTTGGCTACCCTGTGCGTTTTCTCGATGTACTTCTGACCACATTATTGGTCATTGCCATCGTGATCGGTTTACAGACCGTGGGCGTGGTGCTCATGTCTGCGATGATCGTAGCGCCTGCCGCTGCAGCCCGTCAGTGGACGGATAAACTCAAGTTCATGGTCATCCTTGGCGGATTATTTGGTGCATTGGCTGGCGTGAGCGGAACGCTCATCAGCGGCTCGGCAGAGAAACTACCTACGGGTCCCGTCATTGTTTTGTGCATGAGCGTGATCGTTATGTTCTCGATGCTGTTCGCCACCAATCGTGGACTGGTTTGGAACTGGTTCCGGAATTTGCATAATCGTCGTTCCTTGCGCGCGCAAGCTGTACTTTCAGACCTCAATACCCTTGCCATGCAGCATCCCAACCAGGAGCGCGGACATTCCTCTGCGGTGCTGCGTTCCATGAGCACAAATCCAGATGGTGTCTCACTGGCGTTGCAACAACTAAAAGAAAAAGGTTTGGCACAAGAACTGGGTAAAGATGCCTGGGCGTTGACCTCAGCTGGGTTGGATGAAGCAGGCAAAACAGAAGAGAAGGAGGCGTAACATGCCTGCACAATTAGAAATCCAGATCATCGCTTCCATCGTCGCTGTAGCCTGTGCATTACCGGGCGTCTTCCTCGTTCTGCGACGCATGGCTATGATGAGTGATGCCATCAGCCATACCGTGCTGCTTGGCATTGTGCTTGCGTTTTTCGCAACGAAGAGCCTCACCTCGCCATTGCTGCTTGTGGGTGCAGCGCTGATGGGAGTGATCACCGTCAGCCTTGTAGAATTGCTTAACCGCTCACAACTTGTGCGCGAAGATGCTGCCATTGGGTTGGTCTTCCCTGCCATCTTCAGCATCGCAGTCATTCTTATCTCGCGCTTTGCCGGGGATGTGCATCTCGATACCGATGCAGTCCTGCTTGGCGAGCTTGCCTTTGCACCATTCAATCGCATCAAATTGTTCGGGCTCGATCTTGGTCCCGAAGCGCTTTACACCACCAGCGGTATCCTTGTGCTCAATCTGATCTTCGTGATCGTTTTTTACAAGGAACTTAAACTCGCCACCTTCGACCCCGCCCTTGCCGCTGCGCTTGGCTTTTTACCCACTGTTATTCATTACGCGTTGATGACCCTTGTATCCCTGACGGCGGTTGGATCATTCGATGCTGTTGGCTCAGTGCTCGTAGTTGCTTTCATGATTGCGCCGCCATCCGCGGCATACCTTCTCACAGACCGCTTATCACGGATGCTGATCTATTCAGCGCTTATCGGAGTTTTCTCTGCAGTCAGCGGATACTGGCTCGCCTATCTTTTGGATGCATCCATTGCAGGCTCGATGGCAACGATGACGGGCGCTTCATTCTTAATCTCATACCTGTTCGCCCCCGAGCGCGGACTCTTAGCCCAAGCCCGTCGCCGCCAAAACCAGCGCATTGAGTTCGCACTCACCATGCTGACAATGCACATTGCCAATCACACCGCTGCACAGGAAGCCGAGATCGAGAATGAAGTCATCCACCTCAACGAACATCTCAAGTGGACTCCGCAATTCGCAATGGAAGTGGTCGGCATCGCCGAACGCAATGGCTTGGTAACACAAAAGAACGGTCTGCTCAGCCTGACAGACAGTGGATTGAAACGAGCAAATCAGGAATTCAATAATTAGCCATGAGACAGTCACCGCAATGTGGCTGTCTCTTTTTATCCCCTCTTTGTCGGATTGTCTCTTCAAAAGAAACCAGCTAAAGTAAACATCAGGAGAATAAAAAAATGAAGAAACTACTCTGGATCGGGCTATTGCTTATTGCCCTAACCACTTCCCTGATCGGCTGTGGACCAGCCACATTGGCATCCGACACGTTCGCAGGCACATGGACCACCAACCTTGGCATGATCAACTTCGTTCAAAATGAAGATCAGCTCATCGGCAACATGGAAGGTTACGGAGGTTATTGGAATGAGACCTTCACCGGAAGCATCAACGAGAATGGCGGAGCCGTTTTTCAGACAGAGATTCTGGGTGATTTCACACTTGTCTTAAGCGACGATAACAAATTCAGATCTACATCGTCGGAACTTTCATTCTGCGGTGTTCGCGGCGTGGGCATGGAACTTCCTGCAGGCTGCGGTTTCAGCGGTAAATGGATCGTTCCTTCCAAGTCCGTTTTTCTACCGGGCAGCTATATGCTTCTGAAGCAAATTGGAGAAAATGTGACCGGCGAGATCTTCGATGGCAACGACAACCCCTACGAAAGCTTCAACGGCAAAATGGATTGGGGCAAAGGCTGGCGCGCCAATGGCACATACAATGAGCGCGGCGAAATCTCACTATGGATGAACGCGGCTGAGACTGGCTTTCAATTCATGAGCGACAAAGGAAATATTCAAGAACTTTGCGCCGTTCGCGAAGGCGTCGATAGCGCCTACTTAAGCAGTTTCTACTGCGAACCGTAATTATTTTCGAGCCAAAAGACCCTGTCAAACGTCATATTGACAGGGTCTTTTTTAGGGAGTAATATATGAATAGTTGTTCATATATTCAACAATGAAACTAGCCGAACTCAAAGCCATCAAGTTAGCCGAACTATTCAGCTCCCTCAGCGACGCGAGCCGTATCCGCATCATTGCCCTGCTTATGGACGGCGAAATGAGCGTCCGCGCCCTCGCCGATGGACTCGGTATGACCGAATCCGCTGTCTCGCACCAACTGCGCGGATTGCGCCAAATGCACCTCGTCCACGCCCGGAAATCGGGCAGGCAGGTTTTTTACTCCATCGACGACGACCACGTTGCCCGCCTCTTTACATTGGGATTAGACCATGTTCAACATGGATAAAGAGAACTCCTAATCAAGGAATACAACATGCCAAAAAGAAAAAATACCAATCCCCCTTTTCCCATCTTTCTGTTCATTGGTGGTGGAATTGCACTGATCGCAGCGGCATTCCTGCTTATCAGCCAGAACAATATAACAGCAACTCCATCATCACCAGAATCGATTGCCGAAGAGATTCCCTATCCTGAAATCGCCCGTGTCTCCCTCGATGAAGCCAAATCTGCTTTGGAAAATGGCACAGCGATCATGGTTGATGTCCGTTCTGCGGATGCGTATGCTGCTCAGCATATTTCAGGTGCCATCAATATTCCAACTGCAGAGATCGAAGCCCGCCTCGCAGAACTTGACCCAAAGGCGTGGATCATCCCCTACTGCACCTGACCGAATGAAGAATCGAGCGCCCGTGCGGCGTCCGTCCTGATCGAAAATGGCTTTACCAACGTTACACCCTTGCTCGGTGGATTCGCAGCCTGGCTTGATGCTGGCTACCCGATCGCGCCATAAATAAAGAAAGAAGAAGATGAATAAAAAGTTCAACCTGATCTACTCTCTGCTGATCGCTGCACTTTTCCTTATGGCGTGTCAGGCAGCAGAGCAAGCCCCCCAGATCGGAATTGTCGCCGATATGGGCGGATATCCCTATCGTATCGTGTCGGTTAACGAACTTCAGACCATGCTTGAAAACAAAGACTTCGTGATGCTCAACGCCTACACGCCTTGGGAGAAAGACATCCCCGGCACAGATCTCCGCATCGGCTACGACAAACTTCCAGAAAGCATGGACCAACTCCCGACGGAGAAAGATGCGAAGATCCTCGTCTATTGCTTAAGCGGCGGCATGTCGAAAAAAGCTGTTGCAACACTTGTCACCAACGGCTACACCAATATCTGGATGTTGGAAGGCGGTCTCACTTCGTGGGAAGCTGCCGGTCTGCCCACTGAAAAATAAAACTCATGCACAACCATTCCCATTCGCCCATCGGTGACCTTACAAAGCAAACGACCAAACGCCTGACGCTTTCGTTGATCCTCACGGCGGCATTTGTGGTCATTGAGGTCATTGCAGGTATCTTTGGTAACAGCCTCGCCCTTCTCACCGACGCGGCGCATAACTTCACAGATGTCATCGCGCTGGGACTCAGTTGGTATGCCCTGCATCTCGCCACGAAACCCGCACATGCTGGCAAGACCTTCGGCTATCATCGTGTTGGGATTCTCGTCGCCCTCATCAATTCCACGACGTTGATCCTGATCGCGTTCGGGATCTTCTTCGAAGCCTATCACCGCTTCTTGATCCCGCCCGAAGTTGACTCGACCCTTCTGATCGGAGTCGGCGCTGTGGCATTTATCATCAATCTCGTCACGGCATTGATGGTCAAAGAAGGCAGCGAGAATGATCTCAACCTGCGCAGTGCATTCCTTCACTTGATGGGAGATGTCATGTCCACACTTGGGGCGGTGATCGCGGGCATCATCATCACCTTCACAAATTGGAACTGGCTCGACCCATTCGTCAGTGTGCTGATTGGTGTGTTCATCCTGTACAATGCTTGGTCCATCCTCAAACAGACCATTCACATTCTGCTCGAAAGCACCCCCGAAAACATCAACATGGACAGCATGGTGACAGAACTACGCAGCGTGAATGGTGTGCTAGACGTCCACGACCTGCATGTTTGGAGCATCAGCGAGAATTTACGCATGCTCTCCGCTCATGTAGTCATTGACAATGTCTCCATCGGTGAAGGCGTGTCGATACAGCACAATATCAACGAACTTGTCGCTCACAACTACAACATCCAACATGCAACCCTTCAAATGGAATGTGAAGGCTGCGGCAACGGATTGCTCTACTGCGAGATCCGCGAACATCATCACGAGCACGTGTAGGAACTTAAATGGAACAAATCCAAACCATTGAAATCCCAATCGCAGGCATGGACTGCACCGAATGCACTCAGCATGTGCAGCATGCCATCTCCGGTGTGGACGGCGTAAAGAAGGTGGATGTCTTTCTATCGTCTGAAAAAGCCATCGTGCAGTTGAACCCGTCCGTTGCGAAAATGGACGAAATTCGCACAGCTGTGAAAAACGCAGGCTATTCCGTCTCTTCAAAAGATGACGAAACAAAAACGCCAAACGCTGTACTTGCAGATTTTTCGCGCCGCATGTTCACAGCCTTTGGGCTTGCCTTTGGCGCGGTCATCATTATCGTCGTTCTGGGCGAATGGCTGGGGCTGCTCGACGGGCTGACCCA
>JBEBCV010000159.1:0-2540 GCA_041157505.1 Chloroflexota bacterium
AAGGCGTAAGCGAGTTTGCGGGCAACAAAGGTCTTGCCCACCCCGGGCGGACCTTGCAGGATCATCGCTTTCTTCGATTGCAAGCGTTCTAAAATTTGAGCAAGTTCAGCTTCAGGTAAAAAGACACCGGAGGCAACAAGGTCTTCAATACTATAAGGCGGGTTCATGGATTCCATGTCGTCGTTCGTCGTCACTCCTGTTTCTTCAAAGATGCCCCAACGTTTCACCCACCAGGTGTAATCCTGTTCTTTACCGTACCAAACAAAATCTCTTAACTTTGTGGATAAATCCAAAAGAAAATAATCTTTATCGAATCGTAAATGCCAGAGCGTGCTGCGATTGGTGTAGAAATACCAGTCCTTCTCCTGGAAGTTCTGTTCCCATTCCACTTCGACCGTTCTGCCATCTTTGTGATTCGCGACAATGGTGCCAATAGCTTTGATGGTCATGCGGGAAATGGTCTTGTTCTTGTTATCGAAAGGCAAGCCTTTGCGTTGAGTGGATGCGGCTTTAATGGCGATCTTATCCCCCACTTGCATTGCTTGCACATCCGCGATGAAGCGGTTGATGTAGCCATTCTCCCAAATGCCTTCTTCTAAAAAGCGGTCGGTTTGGTCGGCGGGGTCGCGGTCACTCCAATAAGCACCCACTAACCAAAAATTGACATCCTCTGTGCGATACGGTTCCTTCGAGTCGGCGATGATCTTCGCTCGCTCGCTGCCGATGCCCCAAGCCTGCAACGAAATTTCAGGGAAAGATTGTCCTTTGAATTTCTTGAGCACATCGGCATAGAATTTGGCATTCAAACCTTCAGCTGGGAGTTTGATCTCCAAATACTCGCGGTTGTTTTGATCGAGACTCAAAAAAGTGTTCGGGCGAATCCAGAAGAGTCCCATCGTGAGGTTGACATTGGTCTGCTTGACGGAAAGCGCCTCATCAAATGCCTTGAGGAAATCCTTATTATTCAGCGGCTTTTCCTCCAACCCAAACTGAAAGGCCCGCCACAACTTCGCCACGTCATTATCCTGCCGCGCATTTTGATAGGCAACGAACCAGGACTTCATATTATTAAGAATGGGAATCCCATTGAAATCTTCGGGAACATCATGTGAGAGCGCGAAAAATTCTTTCATCCGCGCGAGGATGGCTTTGCGTTGACCTTGTCGGATGCCGCGATTGAATACGCCAAAGAACGTGAATGGGTCGATCTCGCTCAACAGAAAACGCGCACCATCGGTGTTCTTATCGTTCAATGGTGTGATGACATAGCCTTCCGTCCGCAGGTTTTCAAGGAACGCGATCAACTCACTCTGCCGGTCTTGCCAGCCCGCAAGTTTCTCTGCCAGCTCTTGATAAATGGGAATCCAGCTGAAGTTTGGCGACATGTTTTGATTATAAACGTCTGCGCTATTGATTGTCACCCTGAGCGACAGCGAAGGGTCTCTGGGACAGGCGTAGAGATGCTTCGCTGCCACTCAGCATGACATGTTATCTTACTTAAAACCCAAACAAGAACGTGAGATCGTTGACATTCGTGCCGGTTGGACCGGGCTGGATCAAATCACCAAGTGCTTGAAAATAGGAATACGCATCGTTCTGACTCAGAAGGGCTTGAGCATCCACTTCAAGCCTCCCCCCACGCTGACAAGTCTCTCCCGTCACCACCGCTCCCGCCGCGTCGGTGGGACCATCTTCGCCGTCGGTGGCGAGCGTGATGAGCATGATATTTTCGCGTCCGTTCATTTCAATGGCAGCGGATAGGGCGAGTTCTTGGTTGCGCCCGCCTTTGCCATTTCCGCGCAGGGTGACGGTCGTTTCTCCGCCTGCGATGAGACAAAATGGACGTTCGTAATTGAGGTTGAAATGTCCGCAAAGTTCTTTGGCAATGTCACGGGCTTCGCCTTGCCATGTATCACCGAGGAAGTGAGTATGAAAGCCAAGAGATTTTGCCATCTCTAATCCAGCTTGAGCGGCAAGGGAGTTGCTGCCAACTAGAACATTTTGCATTCGCTCAAACATTGGGTCATTCGGTTTTGGCGTTTCTGGGGCAGTTTCCAAGACACCCAAAATTACGGCTGGGATTTTATTGAGCAAGTCATATTTTTCCAAAATCGTCAGTGCATCTTCTCGCGTGGATGGGTCAGGCGCAGTGGGACCGGAAGCAATCGCTTCGAGCGGATTACCGACAACGTCTGAAAGAATCAAGCTGGCAATGCGAGCACCATTCGCAAACTTGGCAATACCGCCGCCCTTCACTCGGTCAAGGTGACGGCGCAGGGTGTTGATCTCATCGACGCGGGCGCCGCAAGCAAGCAATAATTTTGTCAGTGTTTGAAGGTCTGCGAGGTGAAGTCCATACTGGGGAGAGGTCATTAATGCCGAGCCGCCGCCCGAGATCAGGCAAATGAGCAGGTCACGTGTGAGGGAGGAAGCAAGGTCGAAGGCGGCGTTTCCGGCGCGGACGCTTGCTTCGGTTGGAACGGGATGTCCGCCGGGCAAGACGGTGAATCCGCTGGCAGGGGAAGCAAAGGCTTGTTTTG
>JBEBCV010000160.1:0-6819 GCA_041157505.1 Chloroflexota bacterium
GACAGCTTCACGCCTGGATGTTTACTTTGCATATCTCAATCAAGCCGCATGGGTGTATGACGCCGCCTCTGAAAGTTATTGGCGGTATGTAGATAATGCCGATTATGAAAACCCGGGCGTGCTTTACCCCGAAGTGGACCGTTTGAATACCCGTCAATTGCAATTCGAGAATGTGATTGTGTTATTCACAGAGCACGAGGTTGTCTCCCCCACCAATCTGGATATCCATCTCGAAGAAAATAAAGAAGGCTATGCCTTGTTATTCCGCGATGGACGCATGCACGACATGTTCTGGAGCACGAATCTCACTGATCAGGAACGCGAAAGTGGACGGCATAAACCTATCCGCTTTATCAACCCCGATACACAACAACTCATGCCGCTCAAACCGGGTCGCACATGGATCATTGTCGTAACACCTGAAACGACAGTCACCCCAAAAAATGCTGGTGAATGGTATTTAGAGTTCTATCAACCCGCAGGGTCAAAATGAAATTGGTGTCAGGTATCATGTTCCAAGAATCAGGCACGAATGGAGATCGAAAATTTGCAACGTAAAGCCATAGCTTTGATTTTGGTTACTTTCTTTTTTTCTGCTTGTGTTCAAAATGCAAGTGGAGAGACATCCATTCCTGAAACAGCAATTGCGGATGTTTCAGCAACTCCATCCTTCACGCCAACACCTGTGTACACGCCCACACCGCAGCCTCACAGCCAACCCGTTACTTATGGTCCAGACCGAGAAAACTTCCCAGCAGATGTAAATCCGCTTTCGGGGTTGCGTGTTGAAGACCCAAGCTTGCTTGAGACACCAGCGGTTGCGCTTTCCATTTCCAACTTTCCAGTAGCGGCACGTCCGCAGGCAGGTTTATCCTTTGCGCCTTGGGTCTTTGAGTTTTACATCACCGAAGGTGCAACCAGATTCCTCTCTATTTTTCACGGAGCATTTCCCGAGCCGGAAGTTCCGATCACTGGCGATTGTGAAGTACGGCGTGAACCATTTGTCCAAACCTCAACAATGATCGGCAATCGGGTCTGGCTGGATGACAACCAGAATGGACTCCAAGAAGATTACGAAAAAGGTGTTGGCGGTATTTGCGCGTCGCTCCGTGATGAAGCTGGTAATGTTTTAGAAGAAACGACCACAGACTCGAACGGCTACTATGGATTTAATGTAGCGCGGTCTGGGGTTTACACAGTCCATTTCGGATTGCCCCCCTGGTTTTCTGAAACTACCCCAAATGTCGGCACAGAGGAGCAAGATAGTGACCTAACTGGTGAAGGTGATATTAAGGTAGTCATCCAAGGGAATGTTCACAATTTGGATGTAGGGCTGATCGCCATCCAAGCCCAGCGGTCACAAATGGATATATCTCTCCCATTGCCAAAGCCTGAGGTGGGACCTATCCGCTCGGGGCGTTTGCTGTATGTGGATGTTCACGAAATGTTCTTGAACTCATGTTTCATCTTTGCTTCTGCATCGGAAGAGATCCTGCCTTTATTGCCGCAATGTTATTTGGTGCCGCACGACGAAGCAAGCGGCGGTGCAATGCTGAGCATCGAAAAGGTGAAATCGTTAGCAGAAGAAAACAAAGAGACCCGTACCGGAACGTTCAATTACGCCAGTAATGTTTTTTCAGAAACTGTACCAGAAGGCGGCGAACCCGCATTTCGATTGAATTCATACGTGGCATTGCTCAATCAATCTGCCTGGGTTTACGACGCCGCGTCGACCTCCTATTGGCGCTACGTGGACGACACGACTCAAGAGAATGCCGGGATCCTGCACCCAGAGATCGACCGACTCACGAACCGACAACTGCAATTCGATAACATCATCATTCTGGAAGTGGAACAAGAAGTGTATGAATACGATCAGCGTCCCATCCGCACCTTGTTAGACTATCACCTTGAACTTGGCAAGGGCGGTTACGCCTATCTTTTCCGTGATGGTATGCAATACGACATCCGCTGGACGACCAAAGCCCGCGCCTACGAAAAAGAAACCGGGAAAGCCCGTCCGCTATATTTTGTGGATGCCAGTGGAAACCCTGTGTCGTTGAAACCCGGTAAAACATGGCTGATCGTCGCCACACCGTATTCGTACTTCACATCAGAAGATGGAGAGTGGAACTTTCGTTATGTGCCGCCAGAAGGCGTGAAATAGAAAGAGGACAATATGCATCCATACGTTCGCTCGTTGAAAAATTTATTTGAAGCCAATGCCAACCCCGCCAACGCTGCGCCGATGAAGAAGTACATGCGCGATCAATTTGAATATTTGGGAATCAAAAGTCCGCAGTTCAAGTCTTTGCTCACTGGGTTCATCAAACAGAACGGGTTATCCCCCATCGATGATTTGGATACGATCTCACGCGAATTGTGGGATCTCCCCCAGCGTGAATTTCAATACCTTGCCACCAGTCTGATCGGCAGGATGGAAAAGCAATTGAATGAGGAGTTCATCGTTACGCTCGAATATCTCATCACTCACAAATCCTGGTGGGACACAGTGGACACCATTGCTGGTCATTCTGTTGGCGTGATGTTCAAGCGCTTTCCCAAGGTCAAAGCGAAGTATTTGAAAAAGTGGCGCAACTCTGAGAACTTTTGGCTCAGACGCACCACTTTGCTGTTTCAACTTGGGTATAAAAAAGAAACCGATTTTGAACTGTTATGCGAACTTATTCAAGAGAACCTTGGCTCCGATGAATTTTTCATCAACAAAGCCATTGGCTGGGCATTGCGTCAATACGCATGGACCAACCCCGCTGCTGTAAAGAAATTCGTGAAAACTACAAAAGAATTAAGTCCGCTTAGCCGCAGAGAAGCGTTGAAGAATATTGGTGCTTAGATTTGCAAAAGCGGACCTTGGGTTTCATCCTGATTCCGCATAAAGTCTGCGATCTCTGAAAAGCGCTGTTTCAAATGGTCCACCACCGCAGGTTGAAAATCGCCCGCATCAATAGCGCGTTCCATACACCACAGCCACTGGTCACGTTCACGAGACCCGATCGCAAATGGCATGTGACGCATGCGCAGACGGGGGTGACCAAATTTTTCGATGTAAAGCGGTGGTCCACCCGACCAGCCGGAGAGAAACATAAACAGCTTTTCGCGAGATTGTTTCAAATTCTTGGCATGCAACGCACGGATATCCTTCGCCTCAGGCGCGGAATCCATCAAATCATAGAAACGGTCAACAAGAGTGCGGACGCCTTCCTCGCCGCCGAGCAATTCATATAGGGGTTGGGTATCGGTCATGGCCAAAATTGTAACTGATAATACCCATATGCGATTTATAATGAAATATCAATAAAAATGGAGGCATGATGAGCAAGGAAAACGAAGCAGTCATCCTGAGTGCAGCCCGCACTCCGATCGGAAGATTTCAGGGATCATTGAGCAGCATTCCTGCACCGAAACTCGGCGCTATTGCCGTACAAGAAGCCGTAAAACGCGCAGGCATCGACGCAGCCGATGTTGAAGAAGTACTCATGGGGAATGTCGTGCAGGCTGGCAACGGTCAGGCGCCGGCTCGTCAGGCAGCCATCTTTGGCGGTGTGCCTGCCACTGTCGGCGCAACCGCGATCAACAAAGTCTGCGGTTCGGGCTTGAAAGCAGCCATGATGTCTGCTCAAGCCATTCGCGCGGGTGATGCGGATCTTTTCATCGCCGGTGGTTTTGAATCGATGAGTCGCGCTCCATACCTCGTCAGCGGGCGCATGGGCGAACTCAAATTCGGCAACACCCAAATGACCGATGCCCTGCTCAACGATGGCTTGTGGGATCCATTCGAAAATTGGGGCATGGGCAACGCCGCAGAATTTATCGCGGATGAATACGAAGTGACCCGCGCCGCAATGGATGAGTTCGCGCTTCGTTCTCACCAGAAAGCTGTTGAGGCTCAAGAGGCAGGTCGGTTCAACGCTGAGATCGTTCCTGTCCAAATTCCCGGGCGCAAAGGCGAAGTGACCACTTTCAGCCATGATGAAGGTCCGCGCAAGGATACTTCGCTGGAATCGCTTGCCAAACTCAAACCCGTCTTCAAAGCGGACGGAAAAGTGACTGCCGGAAATGCTTCTTCCATGAACGATGGCGCGGCGGCAGTGGTGATCTCGTCGCGTGCGTATGCTGAAAAGAAAGGGCTCAAGCCAATGGCAAAAATTGTTGGCTATGCCCAGGCTGCCTTGGAACCGAAATATCTCTTTGCCGCTCCTGCGCATGCCATTCCCAAATTGCTCAAAAAGATCGGCTGGCAATTGCGCGACGTAGACCTGTTCGAAGTCAACGAAGCATTTGCAGCTCAAGTCCTAGCTGATGGCTATGCGCTAGCCGATCAAGGCTGGGATTGGGACAAGGTCAACGTGAATGGCGGGGCGATCGCCCTTGGCCACCCACTCGGAGCCAGCGGTGCCCGCGTGTTGACAACTTTACTTTATGCATTGAAAGACCGCGGACTTAAGCGCGGCGTTGCATCGTTATGTCTTGGCGGCGGTGAAGCGGTGGCATTGGCGGTGGAACTCGAATAGAAGGTCCACAGTTCTTCAGAAAACCCAACAATCTGATAAACAGGTACACAAGTAAACTTTATTCTTGTGTACCTGTTTTCTTGTATACTTATCTATTCCAATCTTACGAGAGGTAATTTATGAATACAAATGAACGCAACGAAAAGATCGAACTGTATGGGCGTGGATTCGACTTACTGAAAGCTGCACTGGCTGAGGTCCCACAAGAGGCGATGAAGTTCAAGCCCTCGCCTGCCGATTGGAGCGTGCAAGAGATCATCGTCCATATAGCAGACAGCGAGACGAACGCCGCCTTACGTGCGCGAAAATTAATTGTCGAGTCGGGCGGTGCGTTGATGGGTTACGACCAGGATAAATGGGCGGTCGAGTTGAATTACCATGAGCATGATCTGGAAGATGCCCTTGAAGCAACCCGTATTGCAAGAAAGACAACCTATAAACTATTGAAGACCGTTTCAGATGAGGTTTTCAATACACACTGGATCAAGCACCCTGAATACGAAGATCCATATACTTTCGATAAATGGGTCAATATTTATTCGGCGCACATCCCTGGACATATCGAGCAGATACAGAATAATCTGAAGCTATGGAAAGCACAAAAATAGCGAGTGAGGACAATCCGGGTATTTGGCACATCGCCAGTGTCGTATTGGGTGGGCTTTCCATCTGGCCGTATCCGATTGTATGGGTTACCAATGCATTACATTTCGACAGTTTGCCATCCCCGTTTTGGGGTTTGCTTGGGATCGTTCTGTTGTTCATTGCACCGTGTAATGGCGTTCCATTCGGGCTGACAGGCATCCTTTCGGGGAGCGTTGGACTTATAAGACTCGCCTCTTCAAACAAAAAGCCACTTGTGACCGCGTTGGCGATATTTGGCATTTTGCTGAGCATCGCCGGCTGTGTTAGCAATATCTATTTCTTTTCCAACATGGAACCATGGAACAGTGTTCCGCAACAATAAAAGGAGAAACCATGACTATTCAACATCTATTTGTTATCGGCGCTGGAACCATGGGCAATGGTATCGCCCAGGTGGCAGCCACATCGGGCTATCAAGTCACCTGCATGGATGTGCAACCTGCTGCGCTTGAAAAAGCCAAGGCAACCATCGCCAAGTCCACGGCGAAGTTGATGGAGAAGGGTGCCATCAAAGCGGCGCAAAAAGAAGCGGCAGATGTGATCCGCTTTGTTGGCGATATGAGCACCATGAAAGAAGCGGACTTCGTAATTGAAGCCGCCACCGAAAACCCTGAGCTTAAGTTCAAAATTTTCAAAGACATGGATGCCAATGCCCGCGAAGGTGTCATCCTTGCCACCAATACTTCGTCGATTTCGATCACCAAGATCGCCGCCGCCACAAAACGACCGGAGAAGGTCATTGGTATGCACTTTATGAATCCTGTGCCGCTAATGAAACTGGTGGAAGTCATCAAAGGTCTCGCTACCGATGTGGAGACGTTGAACACCACCTTGGAGTTGTGCAATGTGATGGGCAAAGAAGCGTGGACGGCCAATGACTCGCCAGGTTTCATTTCCAACCGCATTCTCTGCCCAATGATCAATGAAGCGGTCTTCGCCCTGCAAGAAGGAGTCGGCACCCCAGAAGCGATCGATGCCGTGATGAAGCTGGGTATGAATCACCCGATGGGTCCGCTTACATTGGCAGACTTGATCGGCTTGGATGTGGTGTTGTTCGTAATGGAAGTATTGCAACGTGACCTGGGCGAAGATAAATACCGCCCGGCTCCCCTGCTGCGCAAGATGGTGGATGCGGGATATCTGGGTCGCAAGAGCGGACGCGGATTTTACAAATATTAATAGACCATGGACGACGGACGATGGACCATGGTTTGTGGTTTATCATCCGTCGTCTTATGATTTAAGAGGCAAAGATGAAAGCACAAATCACGGCGCTCGAACAAGTCGCTGCGACCTATGCCAAGTCGATCCTGCATTCCATTCAGCAGGAATATCCGAACCAGATGCAGCACATGATGACGGGACCGGATGATCGCCTGACTCCGCGAGAGGCGCACCCGGCATTTTATGGCTGCTTCGATTGGCATTCGAGCGTGGAATTGCATTGGGTATTGATCCGCTTGCTGCGATTGGTGCCGCACGCCTTCGACACGACCGAAACGATGAAGGTACTCAATGCACATCTCACCCCTGAAACATTGGCTAAAGAAGCGGCGTACATGCGCGCACGTCCGCGCTTTGAGCGGCCGTATGGCTGGGGTTGGGCGTTGACCTTCGTCCATGAGTTGACGCTTTGGGAGGA
>JBEBCV010000161.1:0-2888 GCA_041157505.1 Chloroflexota bacterium
CCAAGTGGTATCAATCCAGCAACCATTCCCGGAGCAAAGACAAAGAACAGGAAAGACTTGAAAGCGGTCATAATCGCGGCGTTCTTCTAAATAAGCTTCCCAGCCAAGCCCCAACTACATACCAAATGACAATATCAAAGACTAGAAACAAGCCATTGAATTCAGAACAATTTTCGCCGGGTTGGCATGGTCCCCACGAGAGAAAGAATTGAAATGGGAACCCAACCGGGAATGTATCTGAAATTCTGGAAATGACATAAATGCTCCACATCCAACTGGAGAGCACGAATAATGCAAGGAATAACACGATCTTCAAGAAGGAAGGTTTCAAGAATGAAAACATTCTATCCTCTCTTTTTCAGCCAATCCGTCAACTTCTTCGGCGTCCATGTGTTGATGACATCCTTAGGTTCGAGCCAGGCACGGCGGGCGGTGGCAATGCCATAATGCAAAACATCGAAACCATCATCTGCATGCGCATCGGTGTTGACGCTGATGAGCACACCCAGGTCTTTGGCGCGGCGAGCAAAGGCATCGTCGAGGTCGAGGCGTGAGGGATGGGCATTGATCTCCAAAGCAACACCTGATTCAGCGGCGGCTTGGAAGATCGCGTCCATGTCCAAGTCTGCGCCTTCTCTATCAGGGATTTCACGTCCGGTCGGGTGACCGATAATGTCCACATGCGGGTTGCGGATGGCGTTGAGCAATCGCTGGGTGACCTTCTCTCTCGGCTGGCGTAAGCTCGAATGGAGAGAGGCAACAACAAGGTCGAGTGAGGCGAGGAATTCATCCGGATAATCCAATGACCCATCGGCTTTAATTTCCACTTCGCTGCCGTGCAAGATCAAAATCTCATCGCCAAGTTGTTTTTGAATTTTCTTGATCTCAGCAGCTTGCTGTTTGTGTCGTTCAATGGACAAGCCATTCGCCACGCCGAGGCTGACGGAATGATCGGTAAAGGTGATAACCTTCAATCCGCGTTTGATGGCTTCGTGTGCCATATCAAGCATGGACAGTTTGCCATCACTGTACGTTGAATGCATATGCAAGTCAGATTTGATGTCTTTGAGTTGAATCAACTTGGGCAGCTTGCCAGCTTTCGCTGCTTCCACCTCGCCGCGATCTTCACGCAACTCCGGCGGGACGTATTGCAAACCAAGCGTCTTATATACTTCCTCTTCGGTGGCACAAAGGATCTCACCTTTGCCTTTGGTTTTCGTCAGCGCATGCTCTGAAAGCGACAAACCTTTGTCAAGCGCGATCTGACGCAGCTTTACATTATGGTCTTTCGAGCCGGTCGCATATTGAATCGCCGTCCCAAACTTCTCAGGCGGATGCACCCAAACCTGCGCCCGCACACCATCGAAAAATTCAATGCTGGTTTTGGTCTCGCCTTTGCCCAACACACGCTCCACGCCTTTGAGATTGATAAAGGCTTCCATCACTGCCTTTGAATCTTTGGCAGCGACAAGAATATCAAGGTCACCCACCGTCGAACGCATGCGGCGCAGACTTCCTGCAGGCTGGGCATCCACAACACCCTTCACGCTTTTCAAGACCTTGATGATTTCCTGTGCCAACGGATAGGCCTTGCCCAACGGCAAACGACCTGAGCGACGCGACAACGATGCAATGCCTTCAAGAATCGCCGTCTCCGATTTTGCACCCATACCGGGCATGTCTCGCAACTTTCCCGCTTTCGCTGCCGCTTCGAGTTCGGCAAGTGTAGTAATGTTCAAGGTCTTCCAGATCAGCGCAATTTTCTTAGGTCCCAGTGAAGGGACTTGCAGCCAACCCGCCAAACTCTCTGGCACTTCTTTCTTTAACTTTTCGAGGAACTCAAGCTTGCCTGTGTTGAGCAGCTCATCGATTTTTTCTGCAATGGCTTTGCCCACGCCAGGGATGTCGGCTAACTTTCCCTCTTTCCAATAGTCACTGGCTTCACGCCCAAGCGTGTCCAAACTTTCGGCAGCTTTGCGATAGGCAAGCGTCTTGTAAATGATCTCGCCTTTGATCTCCAATAAATTGGCGATCAGTGTGAACACACCTGCAAGTTGTTTATTATTCATCATAGGTCACCTCTAATGGCTCAATTATACGGCATGAGATATGATACGATTCGCGCATGGAGCATCATGACCATGTCAACCTGCTAAAACCAGCAGACTTAAAACCCGGCGGCTCATGGGCGGACCTCGGAGCTGGCTCTGGCGCCTTCACCCTTGCCCTGCGCGAGGTGCTTGGTCCTGCCACTACCATCCATGCCGTGGACAAAGACAAGTCCAGCCTTGAACAATTGAAGCAAGCATATCAAGCCCGTTTCGGAAGCACTGAAAATCTGCAAACGCACATTGGGGATTTTTCGCGCGTTGTTGAACTACCGCCTCTCGATGGCATCATTGCCGCGAATTCTCTGCATTACTTCAAAGATAGAGTGAAGGTCTTGGAGCATATCAAATCGTTTCTCAAACCGAATGGCAAACTCATTGTCATTGAATACAACGTTGATTCAGGGAACCCGTGGGTTCCATATCCATTCACGTTTCAAACATTTGGAAAGTTCGCAAAACAAGCTGGTTTTGCTGAACCTCGTTTGCTTGCTACCCATCCCTCCCGCTTTTTACGCGAATTCTATTCTGCACTGACCCTCAAGGCTGATCTATAGAAATGTCTCAACGCAACTCCAACCTTTTCCTGCTGACACTTATTATCTTGAGTGCCACCCTTGCGCTCCTGCGATTCAACTCACTCCAAATCGGCACCTCGTATGACGATGCCAAGTACATCATTCTCGCCGAAAGCCTCGCCAGTGGGCAAGGCTATGAGCTCATCAACTTCCCACGTCCACAGATAGAGCGGAATTTCCCGCCAGGCTGGCCGCTGGTACT
>JBEBCV010000162.1:0-9078 GCA_041157505.1 Chloroflexota bacterium
CGTAATCCCAGCGCGGTTTCAAGATGGCAAACGCACGCTTCCCCTTTGCCAATGGCGAGAAGGATGGCGATACGCTGTGGTGAGGCGATGGCTTCCAACGGCGCTGCGATCTGTTTTGAAAGTTGGGTAAAAGGCTGCTTTTTCATATTCATAAACCTGAATATATTGTAGGCTTATATTCAAGATATTGAATGTGACGATTGTCATCGAAAAATCACTTGTCCCCATATAACAAAAAAGCCTCCCAAGTATGGGAGGCTTGGTGAAACAAGTTGTACTAACGCCAGAAATTTTGCGTGGCAGGAAGTAGGCGAAGCGCAACGTCGAGCAAGAGGCCGAGCATGAAGAGTGAACCAAAAGCGCGGTTATTGCGGAAGCTGATCGGAGCGAAGTAGAGTGGCCAGCCGCCCTGTCCCTCAGGGAAACCTTCGGGGCGAGTTTCAGGCTTGGGCTTGGAAAGAGCCGGAAGGCTTTGTCGCAGGGAAGGCAGTGCAAAGAGGACGATCAACATGATTGGTGTGAAGAACTTCGTCGCGATCAAATAGCCGGTGAAGATATAAGGCAAGACCATCATTGCCATGATGGTGTAACGAGCGGCTTTTTCGCCAATGACCACTGGCAATGTATAGATCTTCTTTGCTTGATCCACTTTGATCTTATCAATGTGTTTGCCGAAGATGACGGTGGTTACGCCAAGCACATAGGGCAAGCTGGCGATAACAACTGACCAATTCCAATTACCGGAAAGGACGTAGTAGCCGCCACCGATCATCAGCGGACCCCAGACCATGAGGACGGCAACTTCGCCGAGAGCCAAGCCTTTGAGGGGCCAGGTGTAGAAGAGGACAAAGAATGATCCAAGCCCAAGCAGAATCCATGTGGTGGTGTTGAACTCAGTCTGCCAGACGAGGTACAAGCCCGCGATCAGGGCAAGGACGCCGGTCACAGCGAAATAGGTCAGGTGTTGGCGTTGGGTCATCAAGCCTGAAGCGACAGGTTGAGCGCCATACATGGTACGGTAGTAATTGTCCTTATCCACACCGCGGACGAAGTCGGTGTAATCGTTGAAAATGTTGTTACTGGCATGTGCCATGATGAGACCAAAGACCAACGCAAGCCAGGGGAGGAATTGGAAGGAACCATCACGCCAGGCGAACAAACCTGCCAATGCGGCAGAGATAAAGGTCATAATAAGAACAGCAGCGCGGGTGGAGATGAGCCATTTGGAAATGACATCCAGACCGTCCCACTCTTCTTTTGAGACTTCAGGAATTACATTGAGTGCTTTTTTCCACATTGCGAAATTCATACGGGAGACTCCTTGAAAATTTTGATGATTATAACCAATTCAGTCTAATTAATTTGGAGTAAGTACTCATAAAAAGAAACTGCCCGGTCGTATAACCGGGCAGTGACATCATGAAGTCTTATCCTTCACTGGTCATAATAAAGAGCGGCTTCATTTCAAAGTTTTCGTAAATGGGACGATACCGTTCGGTATCGTAGTATTGATCCACGTTGACAAGTTTCTTGGTGGCAGTGACCACATCAAGCGGCATATTGTCATAACGCCCATTTTTGAGAACCACCAAACGACCATGAATGCCTTTTAGTAACAGGTCTAGAGCAAGGTTGCCGAACGCCATGGGTACGACCGAGTCGATCGCATCGGGGTCGCCGCCGCGAACCATGTACCCAAGTTTTTGGTTGACCACATCCACAGCTTTGCCGTTGTTGAACTTGGGCGAAATATCTTTGATCTGTGCTGAAACCAAATCCCCAATGCCGCCAAGTTTTGCATGACCATACGCATCTGTTGTGCGGTCTGTAAAGACCATCTCTCCGCCCTGGTACATGGCGCCTTCTGAGATCAACAGCACCGAATAGTTGCTGGGATTCGCCTTGCGATCTTTGACCAACAACTCGGTAAGATGCTCCATATCGAATTTGAACTCTGGAATGACACAACGGTTCGCAGCGCCTGCCATGGTTGGCAGCATGGCGGTAAATCCGGCATAACGCCCAAATACTTCAAGGACCAGAATGCGTTCATGTGAACCTGCAATGGTACGCAGGCTGTTCGTCAACGCGATGGTGCGGGTCACACATGTGCTGAAGCCAATGCAATAATCTGTGCCGGGCACATCGTTATCCATCGTCTTGGGGATGGCAATAACCTTGAAGCCCTGCTTGTACAACTGCACCCCATAACTAAGCGTATCGTCACCCCCAATGGGAATCAACGTATCAATGCCGAGATACTCGAGGTTCTTGAGAACTTCGGGAGTCAGGTCGTTCTTTTCTTCAGAGTAGGTTCCCTGCAAATGGGGTGGGACGCTGGTCTTCCTTACCGCACTGGGTTTGGTACGCGAGGTGTGCAGGAACGTTCCACCTGTACGCCCGGCACGGTTAACGATCTCTTCGGTCAGGAATTGGAAATTATTGCTGTTATCCGCCTCTTTATCCCGGATGATATCGATCAACCCGCCCCATCCGCGGCGAATACCCACCACCTGGTACCCTTCGCGCAACGCCCGAATGGTTACAGCCCGAATGGCTGGGTTCAATCCTGGCACATCGCCCCCACCTGTCAGGATTCCGATCACGCCTTTCTTTCCGTTCGACATGGCACACCTCGCAACGTTTTATTTGATTATACGTCCGGGCTTTACAGAAAACTATAACGCCCGGCTATATGCTTGGATGATCCTGTCCCATTGTTGAATTGCTTCTTCGTCTATGGTCTGAAATTCGGGATGAGCTTCGAACCACGCCAATGAACGGCGCAGCCCTGCGCTCCATGATACTTCACAATCGTATTCGGGTACAAAGCGTTTGGTCTTGCTATTATCAAACACCACACTATTGGATTTGTCACCAAGGAGTGTTCCAATCGCTTCAGGGTCGAAGCGGGCAATATAGTCTGAAGGGATGTGAACCACGTTCGGGTCCACGCCCAAGGCATGATACATTTCGAAATAAATTTGTTCCCAGCTGAGAGCTTCATCAGACGTGATATGAAAGGCTTCCCCAACAGCATCTTTATTCCCAAGCAAGCCCAGAAAACCTTTGGCGAAATCTGCATTCCATGTCAACACCCATAGAGAGGTGCCATCGCCGGGCATGATCACGGGCTGTCCCTGTTTCATGCGGTGGATCAAGGTCCACTGATGACGCCAACTGCCATAACTAAATGGGATCTGCGAAGGTCCATACGTGTGCGATGGGCGGACAATGGTGACAGGGAAACCATTCTTGCGATATTCATCCAGCAAGAGATTCTCAGCTGCGATCTTATTGCGCGAATATTCCCAGAAGGGATTTTCCAAAGGCGTTTCTTCGGTGATCGGATATCTCCGCACCGGCTTTTGATACGCACTGGCAGATGAGATGAACACGAATTGATCTGTTTTATCACGGAACAACGACAAGTCACGTTGAATGTCGTAGGGATGAAAAGCAATGAAGTCCACAACGGCGTCGAAGTGTTGGCCCGCCAACAGCGCGGAAAGATGCGCTGTGTCAGAGTAGACATCTGCCTGTAGAACGGTTGCACCTTTCGGCGGCGGGTAGATCGTCGAGACGGAACGATTCAAGAGAAAAAGTTCGTGTCCGCGTTCGATGGCGAGTTCAGAACAGGCCGAACTGATCAACCCTGTGCCGCCAATAAAAAGGAGTCTCAAGGTTATTCACCCAATTCAGGGACAGGCTCAACCGGGTTACGACGGGCGACGATATTCTCAATCCAAAAGATGATCAGGGCGACCCAGACGATGCCGAAGCCGATGAAACGCATGGTATCGAAGGGTTCTTTATAAACGAAGACCCCGATAAGGAATTGAATGGTGGGCGCAAAGTATTGCAACACACCGATCATATTGAGCGGAATTTCTTTTGCCGCAGAAGCGAACATGAGTAATGGAATGGTCGTAACCACACCCGCACCCACCAGCAGCAAATCTACGGTAAGTCCGTCGTGCAAGAATTCACCGGCTCCGCTCGCTTGCATGATGGTGAGATAGACCAATGCCACAGGGAAGACAATGCCCGTTTCGAGAGTCAACCCGAAGACCGAACCGAGCGGTGAAAGTTTCTTGACCAAACCATACAAGCCAAAGGTGATCGCCAGTGAGAGCGCGATCCATGGCAGGCGTCCGTAGGTGACGGTAAGATAAGTAACACCAATGGCAGCAATGACGACGGGCAGCCATTGTAATGGGCGTAATTTTTCGCGTAAGAAGATCACCCCAAAGAGAACGCTCAATAACGGATTGATGAAATATCCGAGACTGGTCTCCACAATAAAACCAGCATTCACACCCCAAACATAGATAAGCCAGTTCAGGGAAAGTAAAACGCCTGCAACGGCATAGATGCCAAGTGTTTTACGGTCGAAAGCAACGGAGCGAAATTCATTCCATTGTTTTGTGATGAAAATAAAAGCTAACAAAAGAAGGAACGACCAGGCGATACGATGCCCAAGCAATTGCAGGGCGGGTACGTCGTGCAGTAACTTCCAATAGATAGGAAAGAACCCCCACATCGCATATGCTGCGATGCCATACCAAATACCTTTTTTCATTTTTCTCCTAGCTTGCGGTAGTTAGAATAGTGCAAGAGTTTATATAAAGAAAAAACCCTTTATTTCTCTGTGGATACGGGTTTATAAAATCTTTCTTACAATTTTCTCAAGAACCACTTTCCTGTAGCGACCATTTCCACATCACGTGCAAATTCACCTGCAGTTGTATAGCGGTCTTTGCGATCTTTTGCCATGGCTTTGGCCACCACTTCCTGCCACACGGCTGGAATATTCGCTCTGATGCTGCGAATATCAGGGATGGGTGATTTGGCGTGAGAATTGATAAGACTGGTGGCAGAGTCGCTTGAGAAAGGTAATTGACCGGTCAGAGTGCGGTACAGAGTCACCCCTAACGCATAAATGTCTGAACGCCCATCCACATGGTCACCTTCTGCCTGTTCGGGGCTCATGTATGCTGGCGTACCCACCAACCATTCCCCATCATCATTGGCAATAGTCTTGGATTTGGCAATGCCAAAATCTGAGAGGAAGGCTTCACCGGAAGAATCGAACAAGATATTGGAAGGTTTGATATCGCGGTGAATAATTCCCTTGCCATGAGCTGCATCCAGAGCATCGGCAACGCGCTTAAAGATATGCGAGGTTTCGGTCAATTTGATATCACCCTTATCGAGCTTATCCTGCAAGCTTCCGCCCGCCATGTAACGCATCACAATATATGGCTGCTGACCATGCCAGCCGAAATCATAAATGGGCACGATGCATGGATGTTCCAACGCCGCAATGACCTCGGCTTCGTTTTGAAAAAAATCTCGATACACTGTATCCAGGGTACGGCTGTACATCAATACTTTAACAACGACCTGCCTCTGAATGTACGGATCCTTCGCAAGAATAATTACCCCCATGCCCCCTGTTGCCAATTCAGATTCGATCTCATACCGTCCAATTTTGGATGCGTTCATCTCTACTCTCCGGCGATTCAATGAAATGGTTTTGTGTTCGGATCATTCCCAGTCTATCGGCTGGCGCCCCGAAAAACCCGCCTCAATCTCGTGCCAGAACTGGATACTCCCCTCGCCATATTTCCAACACAGATAAACTACCGTGCCATTCCGCAAAGCGGGAAAATCGATCAACCCTGTGGCAAGGTCTTTGACTTCGATCTCCATATCCTGAAGGCGATGCAGGATGGCATCGAGTCGGTCGAAATCGGGCAGCATTTTACTTAATTCAGGATTGCCACCATTCCCCGCAGATTTTTCCACCACTGACCAGATCTCCGGCTGGCGCGAACGGATCCGCTCTCCGATCTTCATCAAATCCCCAACCATCGGTCGGACGGTTTCAAGCAGGTTATTGGCTTCTGCTGGTGTGTAATATTTGGGCATGGAAGACAGTATAACGGAAAGAAGTAGGTAGGTAAATACAGCGGTGAGTTTAATGAATTAGTCGGGCAAACAGGCATATTCGTGCTGCCTATCTACCCGACTATATGAGTTATGACCTAACAATTAAATAACTACGCAGCGATCGCTGTATATCCCTTTTTCTTCACAGCAGCGACGATCTCATCATCGGTCAGTTTCTTTTCATCAAATTCAATAACCATTTCCAGTTTGTGATAACTGGCGTTGATCTCTTTCACACCCTCGAGGTCATCTTCCAGGGATTCGATCTTCATGGCGCAGTTGGTGCAGCTCATATCAGGGATTTTGAAGGTTTTTTTGATCATGAGTGGTTTCTTTCCTCTTTCTTCTTTCCTCAATAATGAAAGAGGAAAGAAGAAAGAAAGGGGTTATTCAAACACAATTTGCCCGGTGTACATACCCATTGAACAAGTAAAGAACAGAGTCGAACCAGCTTCTTGTGCAGGGATGCTGACTTGAACAGTGCCAGTATCTGGGAGCAATTCGTAATAATTCAAATCTGGGATGACAAAATCACGGGCGCAGGAATAGGTCTTGTTCGTGATGAGACTCAAGGTGAGGTCTTTGCCTGCCGGAGCTTTGAGGATGGCGGGTGAATATCCGTTGTTGCCAACATTGAGGACGATCTCACCCTCTGCAGCAGTGACGGGTTGAGGCACATCGGCTGAGGCGTTGGCGGCGGCTTGTGGGGTGAACCAGTTCCGGGTCATGTTTTGAAGCGAGAAGGGGGAACCCATCAGGTTGAGTCCGCTGTCGAGAGTCACAAATCCAAGGATCAGAACGACGATGGCGACAAATCGCATGAAGAATTTTTCAAGCTTCGCACCAAGTTCAGTGGCAAGGTATGCAACGAGGAAGAAGACCGGGCTGGTTCCGAGCGTGAAAGCGAACATCAACGCGGCACCCATAAGAGCGCTGCCTGTGCCGAGAGCGGTTGCCATCATGGCTTGGGTCACGCCGCATGGAATGAAGACAGTGAGCAAACCAAGGAAGATCGGTGTGGCAGTGTCTGTGCCTTTGGCTGTGCGGCGAATGTATCGGGTGATAAATTTCGGCGGCTCAATGGAGAAATAACGAAAGATCGGGTGGATGTTGAACATGCGCAGCGCATTACCGACCATGAAAATACCAATGGCGATCATCAGCACGGCGCGAGTGGTTGGGCTGAGGGTCAAGAAGGAACCAACCCAACCCAGTAATGCGCCTAACAAGGTGTAAGCAACCAGTTTGGACACAAGAAAAAGTGAGATAGGAAGCGCGCTATTCGTGCGAACCGACTGAGCTTGTTTTGATTTTTTATGATGCGTTGTGTGCTCAACATAATCCTGCTCGATCTGGTGTGCGAGCGAGCTGGCAAGCAAACCGCCCTGCACAGCAAGGCAGCTCAAGCCGCCCGTAGTAATGCCGGTAACGAATGCAACAAGGAGCTGGCTCATCACGCCAGAGTCAGCAGTGATATCAATGGAATTACTTTGGGGTTGAAAAACGATCATGGCGATGGCAACTGCAAGGAATACCACACCAAGCATGACGATAATGACCGGATCAACGGATGGTTTATTTTGTTTTGTGCTCATTCGACCTCAATAAGGATGGATAATAATTGCTAATGATTAGTGAGCAGTGAGAAGTTTAGAGGTGCGAAGCAATTGCTTCGCACCTCTGAGAATTTCAACTTAGCGCTGTCCGCCATCCCAAACGACAAATGGCATGTTGATCACAACGCCGGGCTGTTCGATGGTCAGTTCGCCAGCGGCTTCGGCAGCGAGGACATCATCTACGTGGGTCAATTCACGGGCTTTGGATTCATCGGTCCAGGTCGCAACATTGAGGCGGCGAAGCGGGGTGTATCCATCGCTTCCGGGAGGGTTATCGAACACGTCGGCTTGAAAACCGAAGGGACCGGAACCCGCTACACCATTGGTGAAGACATACACATTGGCAAGCGATTCATCTGGCACATTCGCCAACGATGGCACCAAAATGACTGGGGACTTCATCATGTCGGTGAGGGTTTGCGACACGCCTTCATCCGAAGCTTCGGTATGAACAAAGTAGATCTCTTTGCCGTCTGCCCAGGCTTTTCCGGCAGGTAATTCGGCTTTGGGCATTTCGGCGGCTTTGGGAGCACATGCAGTCAAGGTCAGGAGTACGACTGCGAGAAGAAGAACAAGCATTTTTTTCATGTTAAAGGTTTCCTTTTCAATGGTTCTGGTTATGATTCGAGTGGATCATCATCCAAAGGATGTTCCACCTCACCTGCCATGAAGGCTTCTGGTGCACTCAGAAAGGCTTTCAAGCAGGCATTCGTACAAAAATAGACTCTCTCTCCATTGAACATCGCGCTTGGGTAAGCCGATGGGTCTTGTAATGTCCCGCCACAGGCGGATTTTATTTCTTGCTGTTCTGAATTAGCAGGTAAAGTGTTCATATTTTTTTGACGATGGACGATAGACCATAAAACCATCTATCGTCGTCCTATATCTTCACACCGCGCAATCGCAAACTATTCGTCACCACAAAGACACTGCTGAATGCCATCGCACCAGCGGCGAGCATCGGGTTCAAATATCCAAGCATTGCGGCAGGGATCAGGATCACGTTGTATATGAAAGCCCAGAACAAATTCTGTTTGATGGTCGTGACGGTCTTACGTGAAAGGCTGATCGCGCGCGAAACACCGCGCAGGTCGCCGCTCATGAGGGTTACAGGTGCAGCAGCCATCGCCACATCGGTGCCGGTGCCGATCGCCAAACCTACATCGGCTTGAGCAAGAGCGGGGGCATCGTTGACACCATCCCCCACCATCGCGACGACTGACGAAGGACCATTGACCGTGGATGATTGAAGTTTCTTCACTTCAGCCGATTTGCCTTCGGGCAAGACTTCAGCCAGCACTACATCAATTCCAACCTGCTTCGCAATGGCTTCGGCGGTTTTCTGGTTGTCACCGGTGATCATTGCAACTTTCAAACCCATCTTGTGCAGGTCGGCGATCGCATCTTTTGAGCTGTCTTTGATGGTATCTGCCACCGCAATGATGCCCGCAGCAATGTTATCAATGGCAACCAACATGGCTGTCTTCGCTTCAGATTGCAGGCGAGA
>JBEBCV010000163.1:0-4352 GCA_041157505.1 Chloroflexota bacterium
AACTTATCGACTCTTAAATCTACGCCATCGTTACAGACGGCGATTTGATGGAAGGTGTTGCTTCAGAAGCCGCATCCTTGGCGGGACATCTCTCGCTTGGACGGCTCATTTACCTGTACGACGATAACAAGATCTCCATTGACGGCTCCACTGATCTTGCCTTCACCGAAGACCGCGCCAAACGGTTCGAAGCCTATGGTTGGCATATTCAGCGAGTGGACGATGGTAATGATATCGAAGCCATTGATGCTGCCATCAAAGCTGCCAAAGCAGACCCTCGCCCATCATTGATTTTGTGCCGCACCATTATTGGTTTTGGCGCCCCGAATCGACAAGGCACCCAGAAAGCACACGGTGAACCCCTCGGGGATGAAGAACTCAACGCTGCGAAAGACAACCTTGGCTGGCCCAAAGAGCCGCGTTTCCTGATCCCAGAAGATGTGCTGGCGTTCTACCGCAAAGCCGTTGACCGCGGACGTGAACTCGAAGCCGATTGGAAGATGCGTCGTGAAGCCTATTCACGTCTCTTCCCAGATCTAGGTGCAGAATTCAACCGCCGTGTATTAATGAACAAACTGCCCGAAGGTTGGGAATCTACGTTGCCAACCTTCCCTGCCGACCCCAAGGGTATGGCGACGCGTGCTGCATCTGGTAAGGTGATCAATGCTATTGCGGCGAAGCTTCCTGAGCTCATCGGTGGTTCGGCAGATTTGGCTCCATCTAACAATACCAAGATTGATGGTGTGCCCGCTTTTCAAAAAGATTCACCGGCTGGACGTAATTTTCACTTTGGTGTGCGCGAACACGCAATGGGCTCCATCTTGAATGGCATGGCTGTATATGGCGGGGTCATTCCTTATGGTGCAACATTCCTGGTCTTTGCTGATTACATGCGTGCATCCGTTCGCCTGGCGGCACTCTCTCATTACCCGTCCATTTTTATTTTCACGCATGACTCGGTTGGGTTGGGTGAAGATGGTCCCACACATCAACCAGTTGAACATCTCACATCCCTGCGTTTGATCCCCAATCTTGTTGTGCTCCGCCCGGCAGATGCAAATGAGACAGCTCAAGCTTGGAAAGTTGCCATTACTCGTCGTGATGGTCCCACTGTCCTGGCGTTGACTCGCCAAAACCTGCCGACCTTGGATACGCCCGCCTTGGTGGAAAAGGGAGCGTATGTCTTGAAGGATTTTGGCACCCCAGAGATCATCCTCATGGCAACGGGCTCTGAAGTAAGCCTTGTTCTTGAAGCCGCACAAAAGTTGGCAGACGAGGGTAAGGGCGTACGTGTGGTGTCCTTCCCGAGTTGGGAACTTTTCGAGAAACAAGATGAAGCTTATCGCGAGTCTGTATTGCCGAAGAACATCCAGAAAAGACTCGCTGTCGAAGCAGGGTCAAGCCTCGGCTGGGAACGATACGCGAAGTCCACGATCAGCATAGACCGTTTTGGCGCATCCGCTCCGGCGAAAATCATCTTTGAGAAGTTGGGCTTTACGGTTGATAATGTCGTTGCGAAAGCAAAAGAACTTTAATTGATCGTAGGGGCGACCCGCCCGGTAGGTCAGAAACCTGACATGACCGAGAAGGGTCGCCCTTGCATTTGGAGAATTATGAAAGTTGCAGTAGGTTGTGACCACGGCGGGTTTCCGCTAAAAGATGTTGTCCTTGAAGCTGTCAAAGCGATGGGACATGAAGTGATCGATGTGGGGACGTTTAGTGCCGACGCTGTGGACTTTCCTGACTTCACGAAAAAAGTTGGTGAGAAAGTGCAAAGCGGTGAAGCCGAACGCGGAATTTTGATCTGCGGTTCAGGCATTGGTGCAGCGATTGCGGCAAATAAAATGAAAGGCATTTTTGCTTCGATCTGTCATGACACATATTCAGCAGCTCAAGGGGTGGAGCACGATGCCATGAATGTGCTTTGCCTGGGCGGTCGCGTGATCGGACCGGAACTTGTCAAAGTGCTCGTACCTGCTTTCTTGAGTGCGGAGTATCTAGGTGACAAAGCTGGCGGCGAACGATTTGCCCGCCGTGTGGGGAAGATCAAGAAGATGGACGAAACCAGGGAGTAGTGGATAGTGAATGAGAGCGGTTCTTAAAACACTTCTCTATTCACTTTGATCTATTCTTTATTCTAAGGAGCATTAGTATCATGTCTGAGTCGATCAAGAAATTAACCGCCCTTGGGCAATCCCTTTGGTACGACAACATTCAAAGAAAACTATTGGTGAATGGGGAACTCAAAGCGATGATCAACCGCGGTGATATTCGCGGTGTAACCTCCAACCCGACCATTTTCCAAAATGCCATTGCAAAGACGAACGATTATGATGCCGCTCTCGTTCCGCTGGCGTGGGCGAGTTGGGACGCTGAGAAGATTTTCTGGCAGCTTGCTGTGGAGGATATTCAGGAAGCTTGTGATTTGTTCCGCCCGCTGTACGACGAAAGCAAAGGCGGCGATGGGTATGTAAGCATCGAAGTCAGTCCGCTTCTTGCACGCGATACTGCAGGGACGATCAAGCAAGCGCAGGAACTTTGGACGCGTGTCAATCGCCCGAATTTGATGGTGAAAATTCCTGCCACAAAAGAAGGTGTCCCTGCCATCCGGACAAGTATTGCGGCGGGCATCAATGTCAACGTCACGCTTATTTTTTCCCTTTCAAGATACGCCGAAGTGATGAATGCCTACCTTGAAGGTATTGAAGAACGAGTTTCAAAAGATTTACCTGTTCATCATATAGCTTCTGTAGCGTCGTTTTTTGTTTCGCGAGTGGATACCAAGATCGATCCGAAACTTGCTGAAGATTCTCCGTTGCGCGGCAAGGCTGCGGTTGCCAATGCCAAGCTTGCGTATGAACAATTCGAAGCAATCTTCATCTCGCCGCGTTTTGCCACCCTCAAGGCTCGTTTCCGCGCACGTGTGCAGCGTCCGTTGTGGGCATCCACAGGTACAAAGAACCCGAAATATTCGGACACGCTATATGTCGATGAACTCATCGGTCCCGATACGGTCAACACTGTACCGCCCGCCACGCTTGACGCTTTCCGCGATCATGGCAATGCAACCATGACCATCACCCGCGATCTTGATAGCATGCAGAAGATTTTTGTAGACCTCAAAGCGCTTGGCATTTCCATGAGCACCGTCACACAAGAACTAGAGGATGAAGGTGTGAAAGCGTTTGACGATGCATTCAAGTCTTTACTTGATTCGATTGAGACACGACGGAAAGCTGCGCTCGCCTCGATCGCGCCGCTTGCTGATTCTGTTGCAAAACGTTTAGCCACACTGGAAGCGGAATCCTTCTCTAAACGCCTCTGGGAAAACGATGTCACACTCTGGTCTGGTGCAGACGACCCCGAAGGTCAAGCCGAAGCTGCAAAACGACTCGGCTGGTTGGATTCCGTTGATGATGCTCGCACACGGCTTGAAGGATATCTCTCATTTGCGAAACAAGTCCACAGTGAAAAGATCGACCGCGTTTTGGTCATTGGTATGGGCGGCTCGTCATTGACTGCAGAGGTGTTGAGTTCTTTGCTCGCGAATTTTGGCATTACTGCCAAACTCTCCCTTGCCATTCTCGACTCGACTGACCCACAGCAGTTGGCACAAGCTGTCAAAGATTACTCACCAGATAAGTCGCTGTATATCATTGCCAGCAAATCCGGCGGGACGGCTGAACTGATGGCTGCCTTCGATTACCTTTGGGAATTGAGCAAGCACGATGGTTCACGTTTCATTGTCACCACCGACCCTGGTACCTCGCTTGAAAAGATGGCGAACGAACGTGGCTTCCGCAAAGTTTTCAATGCCGACCCAATGGTGGGTGGACGTTTCTCTGCGTTGACCGATTTTGGCTTGGTCCCTGCCGCGTTGCTGGGTATGGACTTTGACAAATTCCTGGGCAATGCAGACCGCATGCGCAAACAATCTCTGGCAGAAGTTCCGGCTGCGCGCAACCCGGGTGTGGCGTTAGGCGCTCTCATTGCAGAATCTGCTTTGATGGGTAGAGATAAGCTCACAGTTCTGGCAGATGCGCCTGTGGCCGCTATGGCAGGTTGGGTGGAACAGGTCATCGCTGAGTCCAGCGGAAAGCATGGCAAAGGCATCCTTCCGGTCGCATTGGAGCCGCTTGGCAAGCCCGAAGATTACGGCAATGACCGATTGTTCGTGTACATCAAGAGCAACGGCGAATTGGAAGCTGGAATTTCCGAGTTGAAGAAGGCAGGCTTCCCCGTGATCGAATTCCCGATGGAAAGTGCCTATGATGCCAGTGCCGAATTCTTCCGTTGGGAGATCGCGATTTCAACAGCCTGTCATATTCTCGGAATCAATGCCTTCGACCAAC
>JBEBCV010000164.1:0-7467 GCA_041157505.1 Chloroflexota bacterium
GTTGTGTATGGATTGTTCGGCTTGGGCTTGTTCGTCTTGTTCCTTCAATTTGGCACATCCATCCTCGCCGCCTCGTTGACGCTCTCGATCATGACCCTGCCCGTCATCATCAGCACGGCAGAAGAAGCGTTACGCTCCGTGCCGCAACAATTCCGCACAGTGAGCATCTCGCTTGGCGCCACCCGCTGGCAGACCATTCAACGCATCGTCTTAAAAGAAGCCCTGCCCGGCATCCTCACCGGAGTCATCCTCGGCTTGGAACGCGCTGCTGGCGAAACGGCCCCCATCCTTTTCACAGGTGCAGCTTTCTTCCTCCCGCGTTTACCCCAATCTCCTTTTGATGCCACAATGGCGCTGCCCTATCATCTCTTCGTCATTTCCACCCAAGTGCCCGAAATGCCGATCCAGATCCAATACGGCACAGCACTTGTACTGCTTGTCTTCGTGCTGACCATGAACGTGATCGCAACCATCATCCGTTCGCGGGCAAGGGCAAAAAGACAGTGGTGAGTTTGACCATGGACGACGGACAACCTTTATGCCTTATAAGTTTGAGCAGTTGGATGTTTGGAAATTATCTCTGGAATATATTGATACGATTTATCTGCTGGCAGAGAATTTACCAAAGAGTGAAGAATATAATTTGAAATCTCAGATCATCCGCGCAGCAACATCCATTTCACTGAATATCGCCGAAGGTTCAACAGGACAATCAGATGCGGAGCAAGCAAGGTTTCTTGGTTTTGCCATTCGATCACTTATTGAGACTATAGCCTGCCATCACATTATCCAACGCAGAGGTTACATTCAAGACCAAACTTTGCTCACAAAAATCTACGAAGACTCCCAAGTCCTTGCCAGAAAATTACAAGCCTTTCGAAAGACAGTCGCACCATATCAAGTCCGAGAAGACCAATCCCCTTATGGAGAAGATGATCTACCGTAGTATATCCATCGTCCACGGTCTATCGTCCATCGTCTAATGAAAATCGAAATTGAAAACCTCTCCCTCCAATACGCCGATGGCGCTGAGTCTTTGCGCGGCATCAGCATGGGAATCCGCCAGAATGCAGTGACCGTTCTCTTCGGTCCGGCAGGAGGCGGTAAGTCCACGTTGCTGCGCTGCCTCAATCGCCTCAACGACCTGACCGACATCCGCACCAGTTCTGGTCGTATTCTCATTGACGGCGAAAATATCCTCGACCCCAAAACGGATGTGATCGCCTTGCGCCGCAAAGTAGGCATGGTGTTTGCACGACCTGTGCCACTGCCCATGAGCATCCGTGAAAACATCACCTACGGTTTGGAACTTGCCGGTGAAAAACGCCGCTCCAAATTAGATGAAGCGGTGGAACGCAGTTTGAAACTCGCCGCCATTTGGGATGAAGTTAATGACCGGCTCGATGACCCAGCCGTCGCATTATCAGGCGGACAGCAACAACGTGTTTGCCTTGCGCGTGTATTGGCATTGCAACCCGAGATCATTTTGCTTGACGAACCCACCTCGGGTCTCGACCCCATCTCCACTGGCAAAGTAGAAATGGCACTGCAAGAACTGAAAAAGAATTACACAGTTATCCTCGTCCCCCACTCGGTACAGCAAGCCGCCCGCACCGCCGATCACGCTGCGTTCTTCCTGCAAGGTGAGTTGATCGAATATGACGACGGCAAAAAAATGTTCACCACCCCAAAACAAAAGAAGACCGAAGATTACATCATGGGACGTTTTGGTTAAACAAAGTGACAGTCACCTTAAAGGTGACTGTCACTTTTATACCTACCACACACGTTCCAAATTCTCGTTCTCGCCCACCTTGCGTCCCACCTTCGCCATATCGATCCATTCACCATGGACCTTCACACGCACCACATCTGCGGTGTAATCAGTGCTTGTGCCGTTGCCATTGCTGAACAGATATGAACCCACCGCATAAATATCCGCTGGGACGCTCAACTTCTCGAACTTGCGGATCTTTTCTGGAGCAAACCCACCCGACACCACGATCTTCACGCTGTGACAAAATTCCTTCGCCGCCTCTTTCCAAGACGCAGGCAGGTTCCAACGTTCCCAAGCCGAATCCAACGCCGAACGGACATTGAACACCAAACGCGGGTTCACTCCCAGATCCAGTGCCGGGTCGCCAAGCGGAGTGACAGACACATCGCGCAGACTTCCGCTTGTATCCAAACGGATTCCATACAGCTTGTATTTTTCTGCTTCTTCTTTATTGCCCGCATCCATCAACTCGCGATATCTGGCAAACATACCATCCAACACACGCAGAGCATCACGCACTGAGTCATTGTTGAAATCCACCAACGCAATGCGTGGGATCCGCGCAGGCAGAATATGTGAGAACTGCATCATCGCCTCCGCTGTATCGCCGAGGAAAGATGCAATGGCTGCATGAGCCACCGTCCCGCCGCCTGCGCCGCCCCACCAATCTCCCTGTGCATCAGTCGAAACAAAAGCGCCCAACTCACGCGCATGATCTTTATTAAATCTCTGCAATGCAATGTTATAAGCATATCCATCTGCGGCCTGCACTTCATGCACATCGAAACGCGCCGGGAAGAATAAGACCGGTTTGCCCTTCGCCGCCACCAACGTTTCATACACATTCGTGGCTACACGGCTCGAACGGGTGAGGATCCCCAAGGTTGGGGTTTCGAGCAAAGCGAAGTCACGATATCGTCCACGCACTTTGATGACCGGCTGGATCTTTGTCGGGTCGCCATCGTACTTCACCGTCGTCCCATCATGGACAGCCCATACTTCAATCTTGTCCGATGTATCGACAAATGTGTCGCCATCGTAATGCCCCGTACAATGCCGCAGCATAGCCAGCGATTTATCCACGCCAACAACGGTGGTCTTGCCCATGCGGCGCGTGAACCACTGCATCTCCACTTCAATGTCGCCCACGGCAATTTGTTCCGGTGAAATACCATCAGGCAAATTGTGATGACTGCCCGAATAGGTATAGCCATCCTTCGACAATGCCGTCAACATGCGGTTGATATTCTCGAAGTATTTGTCCGAGTACCAACCGAGTCGCATGCGTTCGATGTCTAACTTAAAAGTGTCGTTCGTGAGTCGTTTACCGTCAAAAATAGACATGTTCTTTTATCCTTTGGGAATTCAAGCAATTTCAAGAGATCTATTGAATTTTTCAAAGATCTGGGTGCTATGACAATTATTACACGGCATGGCTCTTTCGTACTTTTGTTTATATCGAAAGCGATCTTGAAGATTTATCAAATCGGTGACATTTTTCAATTCAGCAAGAGGAATGCCGTAGTCAACGGTTGTGAAATTACACGGGCTGACGAGGTTCTCTTCATTGATGAACAGGAATTTCCTGCCAGGGTTGCAATCTTCCACGGAGATCGAGATATCGCGACTGGTGGCAATAAGTCGCTCAAGATAAGGTTGACCGCCAAAAATAGTTAATCCTTTGGCATAAGCTTTCATTTGAATTCGAGGAAATTTTGTGGCAAAGGACTCCACTTGTTCTGGCAACAAACGATGGTCTGGGTAAAACTCCGGGCGATCGATTCCGCCAAGCTGATTGAAGGTCAATTCCTGAACGCCCCAATTCGCCACATCCATGCAAAAGGACTCAAATTCATGAATATTTTCGCGCATCAAAATGGTATTAATACGTACTTTCAACGCACTCCTTGAACGGGTGATTTCATCCAATAACACGTTGATATATCTCTTGATCTTTTCATACAACCCAGTTTCGCCCCGATGGAAATCATGGACATTGGAAAAACCGTCAAGGCTTACAGTGAGCAGTGAATAGTCTTTCATTAACATGGCTCGGACACTCTCACGTTCTAACAACGTGCCGTTAGTGGTAATGCCCAACTTGATTCCCAATTCATGCCGGAATATTCCTGAAAGCTTGGGCAATTCCTTCCAAAGCAAAGGTTCACCACCAAGCCAACTTATTAACACTTCTGTATCAGTTTCTTGTTGAAAATCAGATAGCGTTTTTCCAAATGCGAGGATCTGTTCTGGTTCCGTGATATTTCTTTTACGAATGATCTCACGGCTGTAACCGCAAAAATGACAGGCAAGATTACACGGCTCATAAACACGCCAAACGATCACCAACTGAGATTTAGCCAATGAAGTCATTGTTAAGCAATTTCATCCGTCGATTTCACAATATTCATGCCCGCTTGTGCAAACCAGGCATACGCATCATTCGCCGCCTCAGTATGGTCCACCACCCCAGGCACCACCACCGCTGACGAACAGTCGTCGAGCAGATAGACCTTTTTTGCCAGTTCAGGTTCGGTTGAGAGGATATCGTCCAACAGATCTTGAACCGTCCAGGCTACACAGTGACTCTTCGCCTGCCCGGCGATGTAGAGTTTATCCACTTCTTGCAGGTGTTGAATGAACTGAGGGTCGTGAGCGCCAAGCACTTCCGCCATCGGACCCGTCAACACTTCTGGACCAACGACCGAGTAATTCTCGGTAAAGGGTTTATCGCCTTTGATGGCAAAATGCGGTTGGTCTATCCGCACGTGAGAGTGGAAGAAGATGGCTTCCTCCACGGCTGGGACAATGGCATGTCCTATACCACCAAGCATGGCGTGATAAGGCCAGATGGTCAGCGCATATTTGCCGATCTTCTTGAGCGTCTCTGCATAGTGGACCATCATCTGTTGCCCATATTCCGGCGCAATGTTGAATTGACTCGATAACGCAGGGTTGAATTTCCACTTGCCAGACTGTAATTCTTCCAAGTGAATGTCAGTGTAAGGCGCAGGATGATTCCCTTCCGCATCAACAAAGAAGATGGGATGGAATATCTGCTGCGACATGTGTGTGTCCATTGTGGCGATGATATGGGTCAGCTTGCCGAGGTTGCGATAAATGAATTCGCACAAGCGGACGTTATCTTCCACGGCGCCATTTCCGCTGCGCCCGCCTACGAAGAGCTCAAAGCCAGGCATGCAGAATGTATTCTGCACGTCGATCAGCATCAGGGAGATTCGCTCTTTCGAAGCAGAGGCAGGCTTGAGGTTGTGGTGAAGCGCGAACTTCCGGGCTTGGTCAGCACGGGCGGCGTAATCCACTTTCCAAATTTCGCCCACGCGAGCCGCATCAAAAAAATCAGGGATTGGGAGTTGGGTCATGGAATTCTCCTAAAGGAAAACGATCTCTGTTGTTTTGAACTGATACAACATGGCAGGACGATGCGCCCCTGCAATATCTTTTTTGCCGGTCTCCTTGAGCAATCCTGTTGCCAGCATGCGTTTGCGGAAGTTGCGTTTATCGAGTTTGTCGTTGATGATGCATTCGTACATGCTTTGCAATTCAGAGAGACGGAATTGTTTGGGCATCAGTCCATAGACGATGTTGCTGTAACTGACCTTGGCGCGCAGACGTTTGACGGCGTAGTTGACGATCTCTTTATGATCGAACGCAAGTTTGGGAAGATGGTCCACAGGCAACCAGGTGAGGTCGGTGACTTTATCTGATTCAGGCTGCGGCAAACTTTGCCATGGAATGAGCGCAATATACGCCACTGTGATGACGCGCGAGCGTGGGTCACGCTTCGGCTCACCAAATGTATAAAGCTGTTCCATATAAACATCGCTCACCGCTGTCTTTTCGATAAGGACACGTTGAGCGGCATCATCCAGCGACTCACCCACCTTGATAAAACCACCCGGCAGAGACCAATCATTTCGGAAGGGTTCTTCTGCACGTTTGACCAGCATGACCTTGAGATGGTTCTCGTTGACCGTGAATAGGACCAGGTCAACGGTCACGCCAGGGGATTCAAAACCTTGATACTTAGTGTTCATTGTACACTTAGTATAACTAATTTAATGGTTCTGTCAAGACAGAAAAGGCTTCGCATCTCAAAATGCGAAGCCTTTTGGCAAGTAGAGAATGTACAGGGTTTATGCCGGGGTTTGAACCGGGTTTTTCTTCACCGCAGGCTGGATCGTCGTTGTACGGGTAAAGAAGAAAATAGCCGCAGCAAGGTAGACAAAGTAACCGATCACTTCTGTCAGAGACGGATTGCCGTTGTAGCCGAACAATGTCTTGAGCAACTCACCCACTACTGAGTTTTCATCTACGATGGTATTGACATCCCACACATGCTCAACGATGGAAGGAATCCAACCTACTTCATTGAATTCATGAATGCCATGAGCGACAAGCCCTGCCGCGAAGAGAATGAGCAAATAGCCAGTGATCTGGAAGAAGCGACGCAGGTTAAGGCGTGCAGTTGCAGCCAGCAAGGACCAACCTAACAAAACCGCTGTGCCCAAACCAAGGACAACACCTGCGAGAGTCAAAATGATGTTGGTCGTCACACTCTCGCTGCTACCTGCAAAGAAAGCAGCGGTGATAAAGAGCGCCAATTCCACACCTTCGCGCACAACCGCAAGGAATGCCAAACCGAAAACAGCACGTTTGCCAGTGGTGGCAGCAGCTTTATTCACACCTTCTTCCAACTCGGTCTTGATGTTCTTCGATTGCCCGCTCATCCAAAAGATCATCCAGGTGAGGAGACCAGCGGCGAGCAGCATGGTAACCCCTTCATAGATCTGTTCTGCCGTTTCTTCAAGGCTCATTCCAAATAAGGTGAGCAAGATGGCAGTGAGGATGCTAATGCCTAAAGCAGCAAAGGTACCCATCCAAAGCGCGGGAGCCAGATCTGTGCGGCGGATTTTTTGTAAAGCGCCCAGCACAATGCCAATGATCAGAGCAGCTTCCAAGCCTTCGCGCAGGGAGAGTAGAAAAGAAGGGAGCATTCGTTGGTATTTCCTTTATATATAGTTTTGGTCTTAATTGTCGTGATAATACACAAAGGAAGGTCAAGAATCTAGTACCCTGTTTGATTTGAATCTTCAACGTGGTTGAAGATTTTTGACATGAGAAAAGAAAAACAGCCTGTTTCCAGGCTGTATTCATCTATTTCTTCTTCGCAGCGGATTTACTGCCCTTTGTCACTTTTCGGTAGGGCGGCATATTGATCGCCACCACCTGACACTTCTCCGGGTCGAGCAGTTTATTCCACAAATTGGGATAACTTAGCGCAAATGATTCAGGCTGCAGTGTAGAAGTGATCACGGTTGGCAAATGAGCATTGTAGCGATAATTTAGAACGCTATACAACTTATCCTCTGCCCACACAGAAGCGGATCCGCTTTCTTTGAGGTCATCCAGGATCAACAGCGGAGTTGTACGGATCTCATGGAAACGGCGATCAAAAGATACATCCGAATTTTTACCGAAGGTCTGACGCAGATAATCGAGCAGGGCGGTCACTTCAACAAGCAACGCCTGTCCACCCAAGCCAATGCGATAGTTGCCGATGGCAGTAGCAAGATGTGTCTTGCCGCTGAAAGATTGCCCAAGGAATACCAGCCACCCATTGGGGTGCTCTGCAAATTCCACAGCGGCATTATGGGCTTCATGCAGGG
>JBEBCV010000165.1:0-7460 GCA_041157505.1 Chloroflexota bacterium
GATTGTTTAATTGCTTACACAGCGAGAAAGCTTCCCGGTGCAAACGATCTAAAGCTATACATCAAAAGTATTGGCAGCGGAGTCTCGCGCGGCACAGCTCGTTCGGGTGTCGAGAACAGTCACCGAGCAGGGCGGATTCGCCGGGAGGGAAAGATCGTCAGCGTACCGAATTTATATGACAGCAAAGAAGTGGACTTCGGACGCGGACCGACTCGCCTCGTTACCATGGGCTGGGGCGACGTCAGCACGGCATATTACAGCACGGGCATCCCGAATGTGACGGTCTATATGGGCTTTCCGAAAGTAATGATCTCCATGATGAAGTTCACGAAGATCGCTGGTCTGCTGCTGTACACACGCACAGCAAGAAATTTCATCAAATGGCTGATCGGCATTTTCTTCGCACCGGGCCCATCACGTGAGCAGAATAAGACCGGTTTCAGTTTGCTGATCGCAGAAGTGACAGACGGAACAAAAACCGTCCGTGCTAAGTTACGCACACCTGAAGCGTATTACTTGACCGCGCTCACTTCAGTGGAGATCATGAAGCGCATCCTATCGAACGACCTCAAACCCGGCTTTCAAACACCAAGCAAAGTATATGGGGCGGATTTTATTTTGCAGTTCGCCGGGGTTCAACGCGACGATTTGTAATGTATTTATTTACCGCGAAGCTCGCGAAGAACGCTAAGAAAAAACTTGGCGCATTTGGCGGGCTTCGCGGTTTTAAGCATTTATAATCACGATAACCGACTAAAGGAGCATGAATGAAATTTGAAACCCTCGCCATCCACGCAGGGCAGGAACCCGACCCAAACAACGGCGCCGTGATGACGCCTGTCTATTTCACATCCACATATAAACAAGACGGCATCGGCAAGCCACGCCAGGGATATGAATATTCGCGCACGTTGAATCCCACACGCAAGGCACTGCAAGATTGTCTCGCCGAACTCGAAAGCGGACAGTGGGGTTTGGCGTTCGCTTCCGGCATGGCAGCCACCGATACCGTGCTGCGCATGCTCGGACAAGGCGACCATGTCGTTGCGGGCAATGATGTGTATGGCGGCACCTTCCGTCTCTTTGACAAAATCCTGCGTCGCTTTGGTCTGGACTTCACATTTGCAGACACAACCGATCCTGAAAACCTCGCTGAAGCCTTAACCCCATCCACGCGCATTGTATGGCTGGAGACCCCCACCAATCCCCTGCTGGCAGTTTCAGATATTCGCGCGGTGGCAGAGGTGGTAAAGAACCACCCGAACAAACCTTTATTGGTCGTCGACAATACGTTTGCCACACCTTATCTCCAACGCCCACTTGAATTGGGTGCGGATTTGGTCGTCCACTCGATGACGAAATATCTCGGCGGTCACTCGGATGTGGTTGGTGGCGCGATTATCGGTAAAGACAAAGAACTGGGCGAGAAGTTGGCTTATTTACAGAATGCCATTGGCGGCGTGCAGGGACCAATGGACTCTTTCCTCGTGTTGCGCGGCATCAAAACCCTGCCCATCCGCATGGACAGACATGCTCAAAATGCCGAGAAGATCGTGGCGTTTTTAGAAAAGCAGAAAAACGTCAAACGGCTGATCTATCCATTTCACGAGAGTCATCCACAAGTCCATGTGGCGAAGCGGCAAATGAAGAATGGCGGCGGCATGATCTCGTTCATCATGAAAGATGGGCGCGATGCGGCGGTCAAAGTCGCGGAAGCCACAAAACTTTTTACGCTGGCAGAATCGCTTGGCGGTGTGGAGTCGCTCATCGAAGTCCCGGCGGCGATGACACATCTCTCCACCCAAGGTTCCACACTCGAGGTTGACCCAGGTCTGGTGCGCCTCTCGGTCGGCATCGAAAATGTAGACGACCTGATCGCTGATCTGGAACAAGCCCTCCGATAAAACAAAGACCTCCCAAATGGGAGGTCTTTTCATATCTTCACAGACAAAAATTACTTCGCTTTCACAGCCACCAGAGTCACATCGTCATCTTGCTTGGCACCATCTTGATAATTTTGCAGGGTTTCAAGCAGGATGTTACAGACCTGTTGAGCATTTTGTTTGGCTTGGTCGGCTAACAATTCCTTGATCCCTTCCAAACCAAAAGGTTGACCTTGCGGATCGCGGCAATCGGTCATGCCATCTGTATATAACAATAACGTATCACCCGATGTAAGCTTGACCGTTTTTTCGTCCAATGTCACCGGTTCCCATAAACCGATCGCCATACCAGGGCTGTGCGGCATACGTTCCACAGTTCCATCTGCATGCAAAATGAGTGGCGGTTCATGCCCCGCGCGGGCATACGAGAAGACACGTGTCTTTAAGTCGAGAATGCCATAAAGCACGGTAACAAACTGAGTGGATTTCTGTAAACGCGTGATGTGGGTATTGACGAGATTCATCACCTCGGCAGGCGTTGCGCCAATATCCGCCTCTGCCATAATAAGCGCATGAGCACGCGCCATGAACAACGCAGATGGCACACCTTTGTCGGCAACATCACCGATCAATACACCGATACGATGGTCCTTAAGCTCAAAGATGTCGTAAAAATCGCCGCCGACCTGACGGGCAGGCAATATACGCGCACCAAAACCAAACTCTTCCGTGTCGGGCAGAACATCGGGGAGAATGCTTAATTGGATGTCGGCAGCAAGCTGAAGTTCACGTTCGAGACGTTCTTTTTCGATCAGCTGCGCCTGAGCAGCTTTCAAATCGTCGTACGCTTTTTGAAGCATCTGGTTCTTGGTCACAAGGTCATGAAATGCAGCTTCGTTTGAAGACTCCAAACGCTCGCTCATGATCTCGACCATTGAATATGCCAGATGAGGCCAACGTTGAATGCACTCGTTAAACTTATCGCGGGTCATCATCCACAACTGGCTTTCTTCGGTTGTTCGCACAGAGGCAGTGCGTTTGCCCTGTTTGAGAATGAGACTCATTTCCCCAACATATTCGCCGGGTCCACAAAAACGAAGATGCATCTCGTCATTTGTGCCGCCCGCAAGGACCACTTCGATCTTTCCACTTTTTACAACGTACAAGCTATTTCCGGGTTCACCTTCGTAGAAAAGATAATCCCCCGCACCATAACTTTCTACCGGAAGCTCGTTCACCAATGCGAACAATTCTTCACGTGAAAGGTCTTTGAACAGGGGGATCTTTAGAAAAAGAGAAGTATCCGAAGGAAGGGTCATGGCTTGGAGTCTCCGCGCAAGTCCATCACTTCTCTGCCGGCGAGTTTGTCTTGAATGCGCTGGGCAACAAGATCAAGATGATGGGGGTAATTCACATAATCGAGGTCATCAGTATGGATGGTCAGAACCGGACAAAGGTCGAAAGAGCCGAGCCATTCGTCATAGAACGACTCCAACAAAGCGAGGTAGTCCGCTGAGATACCCGTTTCCATATTGCGGGCACGGCGGCGAATGCGATCAACCAACACCGGCACTGGAGCTTTAAGATAGATCAACAGGTCGGGTCGTGGAAGTCCATTCACCACCAGCTCGAACAATTTCCGGTACGAAAGATAATCGCGCTCGTTCAAATTTCCAAGGTGATGTAAGGCTCGCGCAAAAATATGGGCATCTTCATAAATACTGCGGTCAAGGATCGCTGAACGCGCATCACGCGCCGCTTCAAGATATTGATCGGCACGATGTCCTAAGAAGAAGATCTGCAAATGGAATGACCATGAGCGCATATCCCCATAAAAATCTGTAAGGTATGGGTTATCAGCCACCGATTCGTATCCTGTCCACCAACCGAGGCGCGCACCGATACGTTCTGTCAACGTCGTTTTGCCTGCACCGATATTTCCAGCCACCAAAACAAGATGTTTAGCCATAGTTTAGTGATTTTATCACGCTCAAAGGTTGCGGGTATAATTTTCAAAGTCCCTTTGCGAACATAGGAGAGAACTAAATGAAAATTCGCGACGCTTCCGGCTGGACCATGTTCATCTTTGGTGTCATAGCATTAATACTTGGTATCCTTGGCATCATTCGTCCAGAGCTTCAACTTGCCATACTCGGTTTTGAAGTCGTTGATCGGGCCGCTCGGGCAAGTTCTGATTACACCCTCACCTTCATGACCGCCGCCTCCATGGCATCTGTCAACATGGGTATTTACTACATCCTAGCTGCCTTGAACGATGTCAAAGCTTTTTACCGCTGGACCGTCCCCTTTCGCGGGCTGACCTTCATCGTCTTCACCACCATTGTCATTCTTGGGATTGCCCCGCTCAATTTTATAGGCGTACCCATTTGGGAACTGACCGGCGCAATCGCCACCGGCATTGCGTTGGCAAGAGAGAAAAAGACGAAATGAAATCCAGAGCCATCATTATCAGCCTGATCCTGGTCGTTGGCGCATTTCTTTTTTCATGTGCAAATAATCAGGCAGATCAAACCACCGCAGTGGATACGGATGCCATCCGCACCCAAGCCGTAGAAACGTACGCATCTTCCTTAACCGGGCTTGCTCCGACATCGACACCTTTTCCTACTCTGACGCCGGTTGGGATCACCGAAACCGCGCTTTCCACCACCCCTGAGCCTTCACCAACCTCCAATCCCTGTTTCAACCTGCTTTACATTCAGGATGTCACCATTCCTGATGGAACCCGGTTGAAACCCGGAGAACGCTTTACCAAAACCTGGCTTGTGCAAAACATTGGGGGATGTGCCTGGCGTCCTGGCTTCACCTTCCAACATGTTGGTGGTGACTCAATGCGCGGAAGTCCCATCACGCTTACCGAAGCCATCCCTACAGGTGCAAAACGTGAGATCTCTGTCGAACTTGTTGTTCCCAGCGGTATCAACGGCGTGATCGAAAGCGCCTGGCAAATGGCAGATGACACCGGAGTCTTCTTCGGAGACACGCTCTTCGTCAACATCCTTGTCGGCAATGTAACCACCCCAGCTGTCACAAGCACTCCTTAAAATAAAAAAGACGCGGAAATTATCCGCGTCTTTTTTATTGCCTCAAGCCGTCAAATTCCCCAGGGTTTGGGAAACAGATAAAATTAGTAAATGCCTATCTCTACCACCTACTCCAAAAACATCACTATCCCCTCCTCCGCCATTGACGAGAATGGACATGTCAACAACGTTGTCTACGTGCAATGGATGCAGGACATTGCTGTCGAACATTACGCTTCCATTGGCGGTGTCGAAGCCCAAGGACCCGATGCCACATGGGTCATTCGTAAACAAAGCATCGAATATTTTCTGCAAGCCTTCGAAGGCGAAGAGATCGAAGTCCGCACATGGGTTGAGGATCTGCGCAAAGTGCGCTCGCTGCGCATGTATGAATTTATACGGAAAAGTGATGGAAAAATTTTGGTAAAAGGCGAAACGGATTGGGTCTTTATGGATATCAGAACGGGGAAAGTAAAAGCAATACCCGCTGAAGTAGAGGCATTATTTAAGCTTGAAAAGTGAAAATAGCTTTGGGTTTTTACATTTCACTCTCTACTCTTCACGCACCAAAAATCTCTCGTACACTTTTAGTAATTTCTTCTGTGATTCATGCCATGTGAATTTTTCTCTCACATGTGCCGCCGCGGATTCAGCCAAGCGGTTCGATAGCTCAACATTTTTCAACAACTGAATCGTCTGGTACGCCAAGTCAGTCGGGTCATTCGGCGAGAAAAGTAGACCATCCACATCCTCTCGCACCAGTTCACGAACAATGGGCATGTTCGAGGCGAGCAAGGGACGCCCTGCCGCCATGTATTCAAGCACCTTGATCGGACAGGCGCCCTGGGTCACATTGCGGTCATTCAAACCAAGCGGAGCTACGCAAATATCCGCGCTTGCGATCATAGCGGGAATCTCATGATGCGGCACAGCCGGTTGAACCAATACATGTTCTTCCATGCCAAGCTTGCGAATTTGCTTTGCAAGCATTTTTCTCTGGCGTGAACGTCCACGCCCGATGATATGAAGTTTGACAGGCTGTTGCTCAAGGATCTTCGGCAAAGCCTTGATGACGATATCCAAGCCTTGCCAATCGGCTAGAGTGCCGATGTAAAGCAAAACAGGTTCTCGCCCATCACGGACAGGCAAGGGTGTGGCAGGAAAGTCTGAAGGGCTGACTCCGTTCGGAATGACAGTGACCAGCTTGCGGTTAAGTCCGAGCGAGGCGATGTAATCGCGGGTCACGTTCGATGGGCAGATAATGGTGTCGCTCAGGTGCAGGGTCGCCAATTCCTGTTCCTTGATCTTGGCAAGCAGTTCTGCATCCAAGCCTGGGTAATGATATTTGAGTTCAATGGAGGGCAGTCCATTCACTTCGAAGAGGGTTTTGTAACCAAGCTTCTTTTTATTTTGCGTGATGTGAAAACCATCCCAAATATTGCGATAGTGAACAACATCATAGCCTGGGTGGAGGGCAAGATGTGACAAAACGGATTTGCCAAAATGCACGGCACGGGCAAGAAAATTCTGCGAAAGATCCTGCGAGATACGCGTGACCTGTGCGCCTTCAATAGTATCTTCGGGGGGGAGCACGCCATCGTTGGGCGTGATAAGATGAACTTTGTGCCCACCATTGACCAACCCGCGCAAATTATGGAGAATATGGGTACTTGCCCCCTTGGGGCTGGGCACAATATCGAAAGCAGTGTAGAGAATGTTCAACATTGATGAAATTATAACTCGGAGGCATGGATGGAATTTCTTTGCGGCATTGTAATTGCAATCACTATCGTTGCCGTGTTTTTCAATTATCTATTGAACACAGCCCGAAAGAAAGTGAAAACCACAAACAGTCTGGGTAAAAAAGAATTTGCACCGGTTTATGTTTCGATCGCAGACAAACCCGATTCGATCATCCGCGGCATGAACAAGTTCGTAGCTGATGTACAAAAAACCGAAACCTCCGGCGATAAATGGCGCTGGATCCCTCTCATCATCTTTATTGTTGGTGTAGGCTTGGCTGTCATTGACCTCTTGTTGATCGCATTCGGGTATTTCTCTTTCATCTTTTCAATTGGTGGACTTGTACTCTGGCTCGCAGCCTTTATCATGGCCCAAAGCCTGCGCAAAAGTGATGTGCTCGATTTTTCGCCGCGTTACGACAACACCAAAGAGATCCTTTACACCCTTCGTGATGACCTCAAGCCTGGTGCCACATTCCTTGGTCACCTCGACCTGACAGGTTCCATGCTTCAAACCAAAGTAGCGCGCGAAACCAAAGACATCCGCGACCGTGTCACCCAACATTTTAATGACCCATGGCTCTCACTCAAAGCAAAATTATGGGATGGTAACATTTTGCGGGTTTCAGCAATTCAGAAGACCAAAAAGCGCAAATCCTATTGGAAGACGAACGCCCGCGGCAAAATGAAATCGAAGCCCGAAAAATTCAAAGGCACTCACCAAGAATTAAAAGTGCGCATCGTGGTCAATCCAGATTCGTATGTCATCAAGCCAAACAATCAATTCTCGC
>JBEBCV010000166.1:0-3767 GCA_041157505.1 Chloroflexota bacterium
GCCTCGCCGTGGAAACCGAACGCAATCGCATTGCCCGCGACATTCATGATACGGTTGCCCAGTCTCTGTTTGGTATTGTCTATTCGCTTGATGCCTGCATTACCATGTTGCCGCAAAAGGCGGAAGATGTTCGCAGTGAATTGATCGAATTGCGATCCTTGGCAAACAATGCACATGAAGAAGTGCGTCGTTCTGTTTTTGACCTATGGCCCTCTGCTTTAACCATTGAGATTTTTATGGCAGACCTGACAAATTATGTTGGCAGTTGTTGCCGTCCAAGATCGTTCAGCATAATTTTTAATAATCACGGCGATTTCAATTCCCTTTCTCCCGGTTTGCGCAGGACGATCTATCGCATGGCACAGGAGGCGCTTGCAAATTCAGCACGACATTCAGGGGCACAGTCTGCCCGGCTTTGCCTTACGGTTGCCGACCATGATGTATATCTCGATATTTCCGATCAGGGAAAAGGGTTCGATCCTGCAATCGCCCTGTCTCGCAGCCAAAACCGTGAACACTTCGGTTTGCACGGTATACAGGAACGTGCGCGTGCCTTGGGCGGAGACTGTGAGATCATCAGCAAACCAAATGAGGGCGCGCGTATCATGATGCACTTGCCGATCCATGGTGCTCACCATGCCTAACTCTATTCGTATTCTTATAGTAGATGACCATGCTGTAGTCCGCAAAGGCTTGGCAATGGTCCTTTGTCTAGAATCAGATCTCGAGGTTGTAGGGGAGGCGGAAAATGGGCGAACAGGTTTGGAATTGGCAAAAAGCCTCCAGCCAGATATTGTCCTCGTAGATCTGGTCATGCCAGAGATGGATGGGCAGGAGATGACTCTTCTACTACGAAAATCTCACCCTCATATCAAAGTGATCATGTTGACCGGAACCGATGTGGATGATCGTGTATATGATCTGGTTGCTGCTGGCATTGAAGGCTACGTACTGAAAAATATAGACCCAGGCGAACTGATTCGTGCCATCCATTTGGTTATACATGGCGAAGCTTATCTTCATCCCACAGTGATGAAAAAAATTCTATCCCGAATGGAATCTCAGCCATCTCATACACCTACTTTGACACCACGCGAACTTGAAGTACTCGAATGGATGGCAACACCGAACACCTATCGCCAAATCGCCGCGCACTTAAGCGTGGGAGAAGAAACGATCCGCAGTCACGCAAAGAACATTCTTGAAAAAATGGAACAGCCAAATCGCGCGCAGGCCGTTATTACCGCAATGCGCTTGGGGCTGATTGAACGCCCATGAAGTCATATACTATTTTCTTTTGCTCAAAATATACCCCACAACATAGCCTTCTGGAGAGTTGCAAGGAAAAGACTTCAGCATTTCATTTCCATCACCGCTTCGGGTTCTCATGGGTAATATTCATTCCTAAGATAAGGGTTAACAGCCGTAAATTGAGAGATATATGAGGATAAGTTCGGTGAAAGCACCCTTCATAACCGCAATCGGATCTGTCCGGCGGGGTACATATCTGGCATACGGGTATAAGTTCAGGCCTTTATTAAATCAACTGCGAACTGCATAAATTCATATTGCAAATCAAACTCCCCGCAAATTCAAACGCGGGGAGTTTTACAACTTAAGTTCTGCTCATCAATTCTTGATATAAGTCCGCGGTTCTGGGCATCGGTTTTGCATTCAACTCAGTTTGTAAAAGTTCCTGCAATTCAGAATAAACCCGCGCCACGTTGGAGCGGTCTCCGATTTGCGCATATGCCCGCATAGACAAACAATACAGTTCTTCATTGAGAACATCGAGGACAATCGCCTTCTCCACAAAGGCAATTGCCTGCTTGGACGATTGGATGGACAAATAATACGCCGTTAATTCCTGCAAGGTGCTCAGGTAGATTTGGGCTAGTCTTCTGCGTTCAGGAAATACCCATTCATAATAAAGATTTTGCAGATATTCTCCCTGGTACAATCCGACTGCCCGCTCATACCATTCAATTTTTGTTTCATCATTCGTTGCAGAACGCGCCTTGGCAATGGACAGATTGAATTCATCCACATCGATGGTGAAGCGGGCGGAATCCAACCAGTATTCCCCCACTTCAACGAGGATCAATCTCGGGCTGTCGGCTCCAGCTTTGAGGGCGTTGCGGAGGCGAGAGAGGGCGGTGTGAAAAGCTGTACGGCTGGTGCGTTCCTTTTCGCCCCAAATCGCATCAAAGACTTTATCCGCCGGGCTTTTTTCACCGCGCATGGTGACGAAATACGCCAATAGGTCGCGCGCCTTGGCAGAGACCCAGCGTTCTTGCGAAACTTCTTTTCCATTTAAAAGAACCCGGAAATTCCCGAAGCATTGCACTTGAACCGAATACCGTTCTTGAAGTGAGATCTGAATCGGTTTCTCTGGCAGGTTTTCCAACACACGATCAAGGAATGGGCTCTTCTCCCCGGCGCGGATCAACGCCTCGCTCACCACTTGCGAACGGATGCCTTGATCAAGAAAAAGTTGAAAAGTGCGTGAAGCTTCGATCAGGCGCAATGCTTTGCGGGCATAATCCAAACCGCTTTCGGCGCGTTTCGTTTCAAGATGAATATAGGCCAGACCAAAATACACCATCGCCAATGGAATTCGGAACTGCCTGCGTTCACCCACTTCTATCAATTCGCCGAATAATCTTTCCGCTTTATCGAGTTGGCGATTCTCCAACGCCACATCTGCCAACACGCTGCGACAGACATACGCTTCATATGTATCAGGGTTGCCTGTGTACGACCACAATGCACCTTCTGCAAGCTGACGGGCTTCTTCCACGCGACCCTGTCCGCACAGGTTATAGGCAAGATAACCGGTTGCCATCAATTGTTCGTACGAAGCCAGCCCCAATTGATGTCCGATCTCCATGCCCTGACGCAAACTGGCTTCGGCTCGAGCAGTTTCACCCATGCGCGTCAATACATTCCCCAAAGCAGTGTAGGCACTTGGCAGCAATTCCTTTAAATGCAATGTTTGCGCGATCTGCAATCCGCGTTCGGCATATTGCAAAGACTTATCCAACTCGCGCCAGTACAAATACGGCGTCACAAGCGAGATATATGCCTGCGCGCCGATCGGTGAAAATTCTTCTGGTGCGATCTGCAAGGCTTCCTGACAATAACGCACTGTGGCTTGCGGGTCGCCGTGCCACCAACAAATCTGACCAAGCGATTGCAAAAAGTTCGCACGCGCCAAGGCACTGATGTGTGCCTCTGCCAGCCTCGCTTCTTCTACGGCTTCTTCAGCAAGCTGACGACCTTTATCCATGCCTGTTAAAAAACCGACGCTTTTTGCCAGCGCCATTAATGCCTCGGCACGGGCGGCATGATCATCATCCGCATACGACAAGGCTTCGGTGGATAACATCTCTGCCTGACGATAATTACCTTGAGCGCGATTGACCTCCGCAAGCCGGGTCAATGCGCGGCAGATGCCGCTTGAATTATTTTGCGCTGCAAAGGATGAACGCGCATCTTCGAAGGCCGCGACTGCCGCACCCGTCTGACCGAGACGCCAGTGAGCGTTGCCATGCTGCAAAAGCAATTCAGGCTTCGCTTTCATCACATCGATGGGCAGGGCACTCAAATAATGGTGCAAGACTTCCACTCGTCCGCGTTCGATGTAATCGGCAGCGAAGATGGATACAACTCGCGCAGCGGACTCATGATCCTGCGCATTAAGATAATGGGACAGCGCCGCTTCGAACTCGCCCCGCGACTCATAATGTTCGCCCGCGCTTCTTTCC
>JBEBCV010000167.1:0-2702 GCA_041157505.1 Chloroflexota bacterium
GCACGCTTATTTGAACGAGATTCTTTCCTTCTTCTTCGATGATGACTTGCACGCTTCCACCTGACGGGGTGAACTTGATCCCGTTATCGATGAGTTGCGCCACCACCCAGCTTATTTTTTCGCCATCCGCTTGAACAACAGGTGTGCCATCTTTCGCCACCACTTCCAACGTCACTCCACGATCTTCTGCTTTACGCATGGCGGTCTTTGATACTAACGATGCCACCCGGCGAATATCCACACTTTCGAGCTTCATACTCATTTCGCCGCGAGATGCCAGCGAGAACATGATCAAGTCTTCGATCATATCCTCCAACTTTCCTGTGGCACGCGAGCTCACGGTCAAAGCATGACGCTGCTCCTCGGTGATCGGACCGAGCGATTCGGAAACCATCAACTCGATATACCCTTTGATATGTGTGAGCGGAGTACGCAGTTCGTGAGAAATATTCGAAACGAAATTCGCCTTCATCTGGCTAAGCTCAGATAATCGGTCCAATGCTTGATTCAAGTCCGCAGTGCGTTCGCGGACGCGTTGTTCCAAATTCCGGTTCGCTGATTGCAACGCCGAGCGTAATTGGATGATCAACTCAGTAATGACCTGATCAAGGGTTTCCTTGTCGATCAGGTTCAATTCGATCAAAGCCTGACCCAACAATGCCTGCCCGCCTTTATAGGCGATCTCCTGTTGATAGGTTAATGCACGTTGAAGGTCCACTTCTGTGATCAACCCTTTCTGAACAAGGTACTCCCCCAAACGTGGAACAAGCATCTCTGGCGATAATTTAGGTGACTTGGGTTCCATAAATTCCATCCAAATTTATTGATTTTTTCATGCACACCTTCTAAAAACCGCTAAAAGACCCAATCCCCATCTATCATGACAGCAGACGGAGACATTGTCAACAGATTGGCAGGAGCAATTTCAAAAATATCTTCATCTAAAACTATCAGATCGGCATGATAGTTCTCAGTCAGTTTTCCAAGGCGATTCTCAGCATTGGCAGTGTATGCTGCGCCGAAGGTGTAAGCAGATAAAGCTTCGGCGAGAGTCAACTTTTGTTCGGAGCGCCAGCCTTCGGCGGAGGGTGAACCGTCTGCTCGCTGTCGGGTGATCGCGGCGTGCAATCCCCAGAACGGGTTCGGCGACTCCACGGGTGCATCCGATCCAAAAGCAAGGATCGCGCCGAAGTTGAGTTGGTCACGCCAGGCATACGAGAACTTGGCGCGGTCACCCCAATAGCGATCGGCGGCGAACATATCGGAGGTGGCGTGAATGGGCTGCATGGATGCAATGACGTTGAGCTTGGCAAGGCGCGGCGCATCGTCGGGATGGATGATTTGCACATGCTCGATGCGGTGACGCAGATGCGGTAAATGATTTTGCGTTTCGTAATTGCGCAACTGCTCGAAGGCATTGAGTACTTCGTGATTGGCACGGTCACCAATGGCATGCACCGTTATACTCAAACCAACATCGGCGGCTTTGCGGGCATGGTCAAAAAGTTCTTCGCCATCCATGTTGAGGATGCCGCGATTTTCCTTCTCGCCTTCATATGGCTGGAACATCGCCGCCGTACGCGGACCAAGTGCACCATCCATAAACGCTTTAACAGAACCGATCCACAACATCGCGTCGCCAAAGCCCGTGCGCAAGCCGAGGTCATTTGCCTGCTCCACACTTTCTACGGGAATGTTTTTACACACGCGTAATTTTAATTTGCCTTTTGCTCTCAAAGATTGCAATGCCATAAACGATTGGCGGCGATCAAAATCATGGACGCCGGTAATGCCCATCTTCCACAACACGGACTGTGCCTTTTCAAGTGACGCCTCCAACTCAGCCAGAGTTGGTTCTGGGACTGCAGCATTGACCAACGCCATCGCCGATTCAAGCATAACGCCGGTGGCTTTTCCATTTGCATCACGGTGAACGGCTCCGTCCTTCGGGTCAGGCGTTTCATCGGTGATATTCGCCAACTTCAGCGCGGATGTATTCGCCCACGCCGCATGCAATGACTTGGCAGTGAGATAGACCGGATTATTCGGCGAGACGACATCGAGTTCAGCCGCGGTTGGGAAGTTGCCATCCCAATCGTTCTGCTGCCAACCATGACCCAGCACCCATTCACCCGGCTTGAGAGTCCGCGCACGCTCCCCTACCCGCCGCAGACATTCTTCCTTCGTCTTCGTTTCGCAATCCACTTTGGAAAGTCCCAACGAATAAAACTGCATATGGATGTGCGCGTCGGTGAGTCCGGGCAGGATGGTCTTGCCTTTCATATCCTGCTTTTCGACCTTGCCATGTGCAAAGCTTTCGAGTTTGTCTTTCTCGCCGACAGCAATAATCCGCCCGCCCGCGATGAGAATCGCAGCAGCGTGCGGATTGGACTGGTCAAGGGTATGGATTTTGGCGTTATAAAGGAGTTTCATAGGACAATTATAATCGTCAAACCATCCACATATATTCCGAGAACTCACATACAAGGTGAGCAGATGTGAAGGAAGAACTTTACAAACTATTTGTCCTCAGAATTGATAAAGACATATACATATTCTGGTTTGCCCTGATTATCTTTCCAAAAAAGCAACGATTCGGTCTGAACATAAGTAATAGCAATAGAAAACTTAGGGCTTCCACCCCAACAATGGTTACCAAAATAATGTGTTGTAAAAAATCTACCCTGTGTCTGAATAGTTCT
>JBEBCV010000168.1:0-5731 GCA_041157505.1 Chloroflexota bacterium
ACTACGCCATCAACGTCTCTGAACGGTTGGGCGTGGAAGAAAAAGGCGGCATGGTTCGTGTGGGACCTGTCCACTACAATACAGTGGATGAAATTAACAGATTAGGTGAAGTGCTTAAGAAAATTGCAGGGTAAACAAAAAACTCCCAGTCAGCTGACTGGGAGTTTTGATTTGAAGTTTCTACAGCGTGAGCAAAGCGGTCATCAACTTGGGATTTTCAGCAGAGACTTCAATGGTGAAGCCAAGTTTCTTGAAGAGATGTCCCATCACCTGATTATCATCTGTCAGGGTGGCGCTGATCTTTTCGATGCGTTCCTGTTTGGCAACATCGATCATACGGCGGACCATCTCTCCGCCCAAGCCTGTTCCCTGATAAGGGTCTGCAACGAGAATGCTCAGGCGTCCTTCGTTCGTAGCATGCAGTTTGCTTAAGCGCACCACACCCATAATGATGTTTTCACCATCCACCTTTTTCTCACCAACCAAAGCGATCTCACGGTCAAAGTCACAGTGACAGATGCGAGACAGGCGTTCATGGATCACGCGCTCCTGGAACATCATCGGCTGAAGATAGCGCAGGAACACGCTACGGTCTGAAAGATCAGCGTGGAAACGCACCAACAACTTTTCATCTTCAGGCAGGATGGGACGGATGGTCACGCTGGTCTTATCCTTTGCCGTCCACGAGCTGACATATTTCATCGGGTACGCGCGGATCGCCATTTTGGGCAGCTGCGCCTGTGTGACATCCTTATCGTACACAAGCACACGTGCATCCAAAGCGATGAGCTTTTCAGGCGACGCCATGAGCGGGTTGATGTCCAATTCCTGGATCCAACGGTTCTCTGTGATCAACTGCGAGAAGCGGACGAGTAATCGTTCCAACGCAGCGAGGTCAACCGGGTCTCGTCCACGCACACCTTTCAGTGCAGTGTGGATGCGAGTCTTTTCCATCATATGACGTGCCAAAGTTGTATTGAGTGGAGGCAAACCCAGCGCGCGGTCTTTGAAGACTTCCACCAACTGACCGCCAAGACCGAACAACAACACCGGACCAAACTGCGGGTCAATGCTGCTGCCAAGGATGAGTTCATAACCATCGACCTTCGCCATCGGCTGAACCGTTACACCAAGGAAATGCTCAGCGCCAGCTTTGGCTGTCACAGATTTTTTAATGCCATCGTAGGCTTTCTTCACCGCCGCAGCATCAGCAAGATTCAACTGCACGCCACCTACATCGGTTTTGTGTGTGATGGTTTCAGAGTGGAGCTTAAGCACCACCGGGTAACCAATTGCGTCCGCAGCAGTGACGGCTTCTTCTTTGCTCTTCGCAATGCGAGTATCAACCGTCGGGATGCCGTAGCAAGCCAAAAGTTGTTTTGATTCGTATTCCGTCAAAATGGTGCGACCCGACTGGCGGACATCCTCAATGATCTTTGCCGCACGTTCGCGATCGACCGGGTCATTGGCATCATCCATAGACATGGGCGTTTCATATAAACTGTGCAAGTTCTCAGAATAATGCGCCATGTAATCGAAGACGCGTGCCGCCGTGTCGGGATACGGGAAGGTTGGGATGTTAACCTTGTTGAGAATGGCTTCACCCGGCGCAACTTCTTTGCCGCCCATCCACGTTGCAAGAACGGGTTTGCCCAAGCCTTGTGCATAGGGCTTCAATACTTCCGCAGTTTCAGTGGGGTCGGTCATGGCTTGCGGCGTGAGGATGACCAGAATGCCATCACTGTTCTCGTCTTTCGCGGCGATCTCAAGCGCCTTGGCATAGCGTTCAGGGCTGGCATCGCCGAGAATATCGACCGGGTTGTTGTGACTCCACGCGGCGGGAAGCAGTTTGTTGAATTCTTCCATCGTCTCCGGCGAGATGGCGGCGAGTTCACCGCCATTGGTGATGAGCGCATCGGTGGCGAGTACGCCCGGTCCGCCTGCATTGGTGAGAATGGTCAGGCGCGGACCTTTCGGACGCGGTTGTTTGCCAAGCACTTCTGCCATGTAGAACAATTCCGCGATGCTGTTCACGCGCAACACACCGCTGCGGCGGAAGGCAACTTCGAGCACTTCGTCGCTGCCTGTTAATGAACCCGTGTGAGATGCAGCCGCTTTGGCTGCGCCTTCGGTGCGCCCAGGCTTGATGACGATGATCGGTTTGGTCATGGCAACTTCACGCGCAGCAGAAAGGAAGGCGCGCGCATTGCCGATGGTTTCCATATAAATGACGATGCTCTTTGTATGTGGATCATCGCCGAGATAATGGATGAGGTCGCTCCAATCCACATCGAGCATGGAGCCAATGGAGACGAACGAACTAAAGCCAACGTTCTCGGTAAGGCTCCAATCCAAAATGGCGGTGCAGAGCGCACCGCTCTGGCTGATGAAACCCACGCTTCCACGCCGGGCGATGGTGCTGGCAAAGGTCGCGTTCAAGCCAGTGGTCGGGCTCATCACACCGAGGCAGTTCGGTCCAATGATACGCATCTTACCGCGACGGGCATGTTCCATGATCTGGCGTTCGAGTTCCACGCCCTCGGGTCCGGTCTCTTTGAAACCTGCAGAAATGATAATGGCGCTTGGCACGCCGAGATCAACGGCTTCCTTGATGATATCGGGCACAGTAGGAGAAGGAGTCACGACGACGATCAAGTCCAGCTTTTCAGGAATGGACTTCAGATCGGGGTAAGCTTTGATGCCGAGGACGCTCGGGCGCTTCGGGTTGACGGGGTAGATGGTGCCGCCAAAAGAGCTGCTCATTAAGTTCCAAACAATGGTCCGCCCCACGCTGCCAACAGTTTCGGTAGCACCGACAACGGCGACGCTTTTTGGAGCAAAGATGGAGTCGAGAGGTTGGCGTCCATAATGCAGAACATCATGGGCGGGGTCAAATCCGGGAGTGACAAGTGTTTCCATTATTTACTTCTTTCTTTAAATGTGTTTTGACACGATATTTATCTCATCATATCAATGTAGTCCGTATAAACGGTTACAGATAAGATATATATACCACCATCAGAGGGTGCTCAATTGCATGATTCTTATAGTATTAATTTCCTTATTATCTTTTTCTCAATAAAAAAGCGGATATCTCAAATGAGATATCCGCTTACGTGAAATTCCGTCAGTTTCTTGCAAGTTCCATCAAAAAAACATCACGACCCGAACACTGCAAAACACAATGGTTCCAATTCAAGGCTTTTCTTTGATGAGACGTGGTTACGTCCGTGCAGTTTCTTCAAACCAGTGATGGCATATTGCTCGATAATGCGTGACGGGATGGTTTGCGCGGTCTCCGAAAAATTGGCGAAGACCACGGCGCGTTTGCCTGTGTGCGTACGCATAAAGCCGAGGATATGTTCGTTGTCGGTGGGGATGATTTCCAAATCACCGCCTGTGAAGACATCATTGGATTTGCGCAATTCGATCATGGTACGGAAACCATGGAAGATGTGCCCTTCGAGTGAATGCAGGTTGCTGCGCTTCTTGTACTTCTCCCAATCTGCCCGCGGACGGTGAACCCAACGACTGTCTCTTTCGTGGGCAGGGTCATCGCGGTAGGTGTAATCGTTGAGAGTACCGATCTCATCGCCAAGATAAATGAGGGGAATGCCGCCTACAGTGATGATGATCCCATGGATCAATAAAATGCGGCGAATGGCAAGTTCCACTTCTTTTTCGCCTTCTTCATGCAAGGCTTTTTCAAGCCCAGCCAAGGAAGCACACGTGCCGCTGATGCGGCAATCGCCAGTGATGGGATTCTCCTGAAAGGGCAGCCCGCGCGCGAAACTGCCAGGGAACCGTCCGCGATAGAACTCATTGAGAAAGCGGCGATGATCGTAACCATTCATACCGAGGACAGCAGCATCTTCGTCTGAGAACGTCCAGCCGATATCGTCATGCACGCGGACATAATTCACCCACGCTGTTCCTTGCGGAAGCCTGAAGCGATGAGCCAAAGCTTGTGCGAGCAATCTCGTTTTGCGGGTGGCAAGCGAGTTCCACAACAAAGCCATCAGCAGCGGATTGTAGGAAACCTGACACTCTTCCAATGAGATGTACTTGACCACATCATCAGGATGAACGATCGCTTCAGATTTGAAGATGAGAGCAGGCGAAGCGATACGCGCCACAGCATTGAAAGCTTTGATCAGGGTATGTGCCTGCGGAAGGTTTTCGCAATTGGTGCCAAGCTGCTTCCAAATAAACGCAACGGCATCAAGGCGCAGCACTTCCACACCTTGATTGGCGAGGAAAAGCATTTCTTCTGCCATGCGGTTGAAGACCGCCGGGTTGGCATAGTTCAAGTCCCATTGATAGGAATGGAAGGTCGTCCACACCCAATGTTCTTTGCCGTTAATAACGAAAGGGGAAAAAGCGCCCGCATGTTCTTCGGGAAAAATCTCCCTGAGATTCTGCTCGTAGCGGCTGGGCAGTTCACGGCTGGGAAAGATGCGGTAGAAGTCCATGTATTCTTCGTCGCCCGCCTTGGCACGTTCCGCCCAGATGTGTTCATCCGACGTGTGATTGAAGACCAGGTCAACAACAAGGCTGATGCCTGCTTCACGAAAATCACGCGCCAGCGAAGAGAGCTGCTTCATGGTGCCAAGAGATGGATTCACTTCGCGATAACTACTGACGGCATACCCGCCATCGTTCTCGCCTTCAGGCGCTTTGAAAAGCGGCATGAGATGAATGTAGGTGAGACCCAGTTCTTTGAAGTAGGGAATTTTTTTACGGATACCGTCAATGTTGTTTGCAAAAAGATCCACATAACAAACGCCGCCCAGCATTTGATTTGATTGGAACCAATGCGGGTCTTGTTCGCGGGCATCATCGAGGTCGCGCAAGTCTTGCGGACGGTCGAACCACGAGCGCGCCATGCTCGCTACAAGATCTTCAAGATGAAAGAAGAAATCATAGCGGTCACTGTAGACTTCTGCATACAAAGACAACAAGACGGGGAAATGATGACCCAGCCGTGTGTTGAATTGCGTCCAAGCCTCCGGGTCTTTAACAATGGAGCGTTTAAGAGTCTGTTCAACTCGCGGCAGGATGCGTGCCAGTGACTTCCGTGCTTCGGTTTCGATCTGATATGTTTCGATCATGATGATTTTTGAAATGACTGTTCAGCAAGCGCAATGGCGCCCAACATGCCAGAGCGATTGCCCAAACCGGGGTTAACGATAAACGTTTCGATATTTTCAAGGATGACAGGCGATTGGATATAGCCATTGATAAGATCACGCGTCCGCTTCTGGACCTTGGGCAGTAGATGAGACAAACTGCCAACGCCGCCGCCGATAATGATGCGCTGCGGAGAGAGAGTAAACACATAATTAGCCAGCGCCTGCGCAATGTATTCGGCTTCCAAGTCCCAGGCGATGTGATCGGGTGTAAGCAGTGTCCCGCGCATGCCCCACCGTTTTTCAATTGAAAGTCCAGAAGCCAAGCCTTCAAAACAATCGCCATGAAATGGGCATACTCCGTCAAACGGGTCTTTTTCCAGATCATGTTTCACCAAAATATGACCCATTTCTGGATGAACCAAACCATGCAGAAGGTTGCCTTCCACATACGCGCCACCGCCAATGCCCGTGCCAATGGTGAGATAAATAAAAGTCTGCAAGCCTTGCGCCTTGCCCCAACGCCATTCCCCCAGGGCAGCGCCGTTCACATCCGTATCAAATGCGATCGGAATATCGAACTCGTTGGTCAGCATGCCAAC
>JBEBCV010000169.1:0-13864 GCA_041157505.1 Chloroflexota bacterium
ATCAATTATGAGGGCGCTTTGGCGTTCGCAAACTTCATTGTCGCACCTGAAACTCAGGCCGTCATCGCTGAATTTGGTGTAGAAAAGTTCGGTCAGCCGCTCTTCATCCCCGATGCTGGCAAAGACCCCGCAGAACTTGGCCTCGATAGTTAATTTCAAATGTGGATGGCTCAAATGAGCCATCCACATCTTTATAATGGAGGGATGCAACGCATCCTTTCTGCCGCCCTGCTGATATTCACTATCACTGCCTGCTTATCCCCGTCAGAGGGTGGCGCATCCTCAACCAAATCACTGCTGCTCGTCTCCACCACCTCCACCCAAGACTCAGGCTTGCTCGATGTGCTTCTCCCCATCTTTGAAGAACAAACCGGCTACACGGTTCAATTGATTGCCACAGGTTCAGGGCAAGCACTTGAAATGGGACGTGATGGCAACGCCGATGTCATTCTGCTTCATTCCCCTTCCGCCGAAGAAAAGTTCATGGAAGAAGGATTCGGCATTGACCGTCGCCTTGTGATGCACAATGACTTCGTCATCGTTGGACCTCCCTCCGACCCTGCCGCGCTTCGCACCCAGCCGACACTTGATGCTGTTTTCTCCGCCATTTATTCTTCCGCTGTCACCTTCGTCTCGCGCGGCGATGACTCTGGTACGCATGTGAAAGAATTGCAATTGTGGCAGAACGCTGGTCTCGACCCAACGGATCAGCCCTGGTACATCGAAACAGGACAAGGGCAAGGCTTCACACTCTCAGTTGCATCTGAAAAAGAAGGCTACGCCATCACCGACCGCGGCACCTTCCTTGCCTATAAGCCCAACGTAGATCTTGAGATCGTCTTTGAAGGTGACCCACAACTGCTGAACATCTACCATGTGCTGACCGTCAACCCCGAACGCTTCCCTAAAGTGAATGCAGAAGGTGCGAAGGCATTCAGTGATTTCATCACTTCAGCACAAGGGCAACAGATCATCCGCGAATTCGGCGTGGAACAATACGGCGAACCGTTGTTCTTCCCCGATGCGGAGGGCGAATAAGAAAACAGGTATAGGCAAGCCTATCTTGTCTACCTATATACTCACCCTTACATCCTTTATACTTACCCCCACCATGTCTGAAATCTTCGAGATCACAACCCTCTCATTACAGGTTTCCCTCTTTGCAACAGCCATCAGTCTCATCATTGGCTTGCCGATCGGGACCTGGTTAGCGCTTGGCAACTTTCGCGGACGTTCCTTCCTTCTTAGCATTGTCAATACAGGCATGGCATTGCCGCCTGTTGTAGTTGGTCTCGTTGTGGCGATGATGCTCTGGCGCAGCGGTCCACTTGGAGATTTGCGCCTCATCTACACCCCTTGGGCGATCATCATCGCGCAGACAGTTATCTCTGCGCCTGTAGTCATGGGGCTAACCGCCGCCGCACTCGAAGCATTGGACCCACGCTTACAGCAACAATTACTTGGGCTGGGCGCATCCCGTCCGCAAATGATCTGGCATCTGTGGCGTGAAGCCAGACTCCCCTTGCTGGCAGCATTGATGGCAGGTTTTGGCTCTGTCATCTCCGAAGTCGGCGCATCCATGATGGTGGGCGGCAACATCCGCGGGCAGACCCGTGTGCTAACCACCGCCATTGTGCTTGAAACATCCAAAGGCGAATTCGAAAGAGCTCTGGCGCTCTCGGCATTGCTGCTCGTCATCACCTATCTCATCAACCTCGGCTTGACGTGGATACAACAGAAGGCAAAACGATAGCTGCTTCTTTCTTCCTTCACGGATAAGGAAAGAAGAAAGAGAAAAGAATAATCATGACAAACATCATTGAGATCAAAGATCTGCTTGTGAAACGCAATGGACGGGATGCGCTCAAGATCGAGGCACTCGATATTCAAAAAGGAGAGACACTCGCCGTTGTGGGTCCGAATGGTGCGGGCAAAAGCACCTTCCTGCTGGCGTTGGCGCATTTGCTCAAATCGTCAAAAGGTGAGATCAAACTTCAGGGCAAGGCACAAAAAGAATGGCACGATCTCGAATATCGCAGACGGATCGCCTTCGTTTTTCAAGACCCGTTGTTAATGGATATGTCTGTCCGCGAGAATATTGCACTGGGGTTGAATTTCCGTAATGTAGATAAAAAAGAAGCGAACGAACGGGTTTATAGGTGGGCTGAAGCCATGGGCGTGGAAAAACTTCTGGAGCGCAGAGCCGGTCAACTCTCCGGGGGTGAGGCGCAGCGTGTCAGCCTGGCACGGGCATTCGTTCTCGATCCTGAACTTCTCCTGATGGATGAACCCTTCTCAGCAGTTGACCCGCAGACGCGCGATAAATTACTCGAAGACCTTTCAAGGGTTCTGGCAGAAGACCATCGCACGACAATTTTTGTGACACATAACCTGAAAGAAGCCGCCCAATTTGGCGACCGGGTGGCAGTCATCATCGGCGGCGAACTAAAGCAGGCAGCAAAACCGGAGCATATAAAAGAAAATCCCGCCGACTCAAGCGTGCGGAATTTTGTGCGCGGCTTGTAATATGTGCGGGTGCGTCGCAGTTATTGCATTAGTCCTTTAACGGCTTACGCCGCGCGGTGCGCGGCGTAGCCTTAAGACCAACTCAGAGGGAGGAGAGAGAGTTTGGATGAACAGCGTTTTACTGCTGCTCTATTCAACAGGGTCAACGTCAGGGTTTGTTCCGCTCAGGGAGCAGGCGGGGTGTTCCACGCAATTACATTCGATCGCTTTCGAACAGCGCCTTGCTACAATGCGGGGAGCTTGCTCAGGCAGTTGTTCCGCCGGGTATACAACCTCGACTTCGATGGCGATCGTTTCCTGCAAGTGCTCGCAGTATTTGGTTTTTTCAACTTGCCAAACCTTTTTCGCCATAACTGCCTCCTGACTGATGTTGTTAGTTTAAATGCAAAACGCCTGCCCCACCAGTGACAGGCGTCATAAAGTCGGATGACAAAGCACCTATTATGGATGTGATAAGTCTTTATTTCTTTGCAAGGATGTAAATACTGCCTGTATCGCTGACGAGATACAACTCGCCTGCTTCATCTTCGCCAAAGGATGTGATGCGAAGATCCGGCTCGAACAAGACTTTAGACTGCCACTGCCCATCGACCAGGATCAGCCCCCAAACCGTTCCCGAACAATAGTCACCATATAGGTATATACCATTCCATTCAGGCATCGAACCACGATAGACATACCCACCGGTAACAGAACAGCCGAAGTCGTGGCTGTATTCTGCCGCAGGGAGCAGCAAACCGGGTTCGGCTACGCCATCGTAGCCATAGCTGGCTTCCATAATACTCCAGCCGAAATTCGCTCCACCCGGCGAACCTGCAGGAAGGTAATCGATCTCTTCATATTTATTTTGCCCCACATCGCCGATCCAAAGATCACCTGTTGCGCGGTCAAATGACATGCGCCATGGGTTACGAAGCCCATATGCCCAAACCTCGTTACCAAAGGGATTATCGGTTGGGATGGAATAAGGGTCGCCGTTGTTCACGTCGATGCGTAGAATTTTGCCAAGCAGTGCATCAGTGTTCTGCCCATTCTTAAAGGGGTCACCTGCAGCACCACCATCACCCAGACCAAGATAGAGATAGCCATCGGGTCCGAATGCCACCGCACCACCGTTGTGATTCGGGAAAGGTTGGTCAATGACCATCAACACCTGTTCGCTATTTGGATCAGCAACGTCACCGCTAGCAGTGAAGCGGGAAATGCGGGTGTGTCCGCCTTCGCCTGTATAGTTGACGTAGAAATAACCGTTCTGCTCAAAGTTCGGGTGAAATGCCAAACCGAGCAAGCCCATTTCATTACTTCCATCGTCCACGCGGTCATCAATAGCGAGGAAAGGTTGGGGAGAGAGCAATCCATCTTTGAAAATGCGGATCGCACCATATTTTTCAATGATGAACAACCGCCCACTTCCATCGAAGGAGGATTGCAAATCTACCGGGCGGGTTAAGCCGTTGGCAATGAGTCTCCATTCGTAATTGTTTGGGTCGGGAAATTGGCTCGCATTTACAGAGGGAACTGCCGTTGCAGGCACAGTGGCTGACTCTGGCTGAGGCTGGGATCCCGTCTGCGGCGCGGAACCCGTTGCCGTTGGAGAAAGAGGCGTAGGGGTTGGTCCGGCAATACCATTCCCGCCACAGGCAAGGACGGTCACCAATAAAGGGATGAGTAGTCGTCGCATTTATTCTTTTACTTCAGAGGTCTCGCCATCTACAACGTCATCGTTATTCACGTCATTTGGCTTCATGTTTCCGGCAAGCGCTTTCATGTGTTCATCAACAACTTCTGGCGGGCAGAGTTCTGTGAATATATATGTGCCAAGCCAAAGAATGGCAGCATCGTCCACCATGCCAATGACCGGCAAGACGACGTTTGGCGCAATATCAGCGGGCATCAGCAAATAGGCGAATGCACCCATCGGAACCAGCTTTGCAAGGAAGCTGACGCGTTTATCGCCCATGAGGCGAAAGATCAGCTTGAGTTGATTCATAAGATTTCGTACCACTCCGCCTTGTTGTGTGACGGTAATATCGGAGGTTTTTTTCTCGGTCATTTTGTTCTCCTTTGAGTTGTATGTTCATTATATTCGGTATTGTGAAACGTCATCTTTTCATAATTTAAGCATGATCGGCATGAACACAGATTTATATACGGAATCGGTGTGAATGGGGTGCAAGGAGAAAGACAACTGACAAAAAACACGCATCTTCCTTCAAAATTGGTTGTAACTTATTTTTGGTCACCGCATCAAATATATATAACAACAATTTTTGGAGGATTTTCCAATGGAAATGATCATAGACTTCCCCGGCGGGCAAAAGGTAGATGCCCACTTCCGCGGTCACACAATCAAGACAGACCAACCCAACGACGATACCGCCCCAATGCCTTTTGAACTGTTCCTCGCATCGATCGGAACCTGTGCCGGCATTTATGTGCTGGGTTTTTGCCGCCAACGCAACCTGCCAACCGATGGTATTCGCATTATTCAACACAACTATTCCAACCCGGCAAATGGCATGGTAGACAAGATCGATCTTGAAATTCAGGTGCCGTCCACCTTCCCTGAACAATATCACGCTGCTCTCATCCGCTCGGCAGAATTGTGCAAGGTAAAGAAAACGCTTGAGCACCCACCCACATTCGACGTGATGACCAAAGTAGTCGAAGCCGTATAAGAGACCAAAAACCATGAACCGCAGACCGTAGCTGGCTGCGGTTTTTTTATTCCAATTTGGTTGAAGCAAAAGTAAAATGGTCTCATGCCTTACATGATCGATGGACATAACCTGATCCCCAAACTGGGACTGCGCCTCGATGAACCTGACGATGAAATGGAACTCGTGCGCCTCTTACAGGACTTTGCACGGATCCGGCGGCAACAGGTTGATGTCTACTTTGACGGCGCTCCCGTGGGACATGCTGGTACACGCAAACTTGGCACGATCAAGGCTCATTTCGTGCGGCAAGGTCAAACCGCAGATTCTGCCATTCGCAGGCGATTGGAAGAAATGGGCAAGTCAGCAAAGAATTGGGTGATCGTTTCGTCAGATCATGAAGTGCAAAGTGCCGCCAAAGTAAACCAGGCGCAGTTCATTCGTGCTGAAGAATTCGTCAAACAACTTCGAAGTGCACTGATAACGATTACAAAAGAAGAAAATGCAGATTCGAAAATGTCTGCAAAAGAGGTGGAAGAGTGGATGAAAATTTTCTCAAAGGGAAAGTAGTACTTTTGTCTTATATCGTTTTAATGATTTCTGGATAAAAAAGGTGTATATTGTCTGTACGACACCTGCCCTCCCTTTTACTGGTATTCTGGTGTCAACCGCCGCTCTGCTCAACATGCCCCCCCCATGCTGACAGGCGGCGGTAACTTTTTAAACGCAAAAAAGTAATGAAGAAACGTATGGGATCTTTATAATCTTTATCAGATCACTCAAAAAGTAAAAAACGGGTTTTATTCCAACAAAGGGTGTGGTCATTAATCGAAACAAATTCTTCAATATCAACACAGTACGATATAACTGGCTATTACCCTGCAAGGGTATTATATAATTTAACAATGACCACATTATTCACTTTTGTCCCTTCGCGGGATCATGAGTTTCCTGACCACCCCGAACGACCGGGCAGGTTGGATGTATTGCAGCCGATGCTCGATTCCTTCGGTGCAGAGCGGACCCAAGCCATTCGCGCCTCAGAAGCTGATGTGGCGTTAGTCCACCCAATGGAGATGATCCAGGCGGTTCAGGAGGCTTGCACACAGGGACCGGGCGTCATCGATTATGCGCCCACGTTCGTGACCCAAACTTCATATGAAGATGCCATGCTTGCCGTTGGCGGCGTGTTGACATGCACCCGGGCTGTGATGAACGGCGATGCACACAATGCGTTTGCCATCGTCCGACCGCCGGGGCACCATGCCGAGCCAGATCGGGCAATGGGATTTTGTCTCTTCAGCAACATTGCCATTGCGGCGCAAGACCTGCTCGCAAAAGGCATGAAACGCGTAATGGTCATTGACTACGATGCTCATCATGGCAATGGCACACAAGCTGCTTTATTGAATGAAGAACGTGCGGGATTCATTTCCACGCACCAATGGGGAATTTACCCCGGCACCGGCTGGATCGACGATGCACCTCATGCCAAGAAACGCATTGTCAACGTGCCTCTGCCCGCTCATGCGGGGGATGTAACTTTCTCACGCATTGCAGATGAGATCTTCGAGCCAATGGTCCAAGCATTCAAACCGGAGATGTTATTGATCTCGGCCGGGTTCGATTCGCATTGGAACGATCCCATTACCTCTTTGGGACTTTCCACTCGCGGGTTTTATACTATCTCCAAGAAACTGGTTGAGATGGCTGGTAAACATTGCAATGGGAAGATCGTCTTCGTGTTGGAAGGCGGTTATGATCCGCACAACGTCGCTAACGGCGTAGGAGCCGTTTTCGATGCACTGACCAGCCGTCCGTTAAGAAATGAGGCGGGCGATGCGTCGCCTTATAAAGAGCCAGACTATAGTCCACGTCTTGAAGAAATCCGCAAATTGCACGGGTTATCCTGAATTTCTTTTGCGGTTAATTAGGAGAATATGAAAAAGTTTTACTTATTCCTTACGTTCTTATTGGTCTTGTCTTTGAGCTGTAAAGCGTTGACCCCATCAGCCAATGGAACGCAGCCTTCCACAGATCAGAGTGAAACACCACCCCCTTTGGGTTGGCTTGCAGATATAAAGCCAAAGCTCGCAGAATTGGGCGGTGTCCCATGTGAAGAACAACCTGAGCTTACCTGTGTATCTCTTCAAGTGCCATTGAATCATTTCGATGCTTCGAACACTGAAACCATCAATGTGGTCTTTGGGGTTGCTCCTGCCACTGGAGAACGGTATGGCATGTTCGTGCAGGCATTCCCTGGCGGACCCGGCGGTGAAGGGATCAGCAGTGCGTATTTGGATTATCTCGACGAAAGCGTGCTCGAGCATTTTGACATTGTGTACTTCGACCAACGCGGACTTGGTCTTTCGAATCCGTTGGAATGCCCCCAAACCTATGCCGCAGATTTTGTAGAGTATCTGAACTCGTTCGATAAAGCAGGTGTTGAAGGGTTGGATACCGCCGCCGAGCAACAAGAAGCCGTGGAAGATTCACGTCAGTACGTACAAGATTGCGTTGCAGAAATCGGTATTGACCCAGCCAAGCTTGCGTTCTTTGGCACCGATCAGGTAGCAGAAGATATCGAAGCGTTCCGTGCGTTCATTGGCGATGACAAGCTCTGGATGTATGGTGTCAGTTATGGAACTGCCGTGTCACAGACCTATGCGGCTGCACATCCTGACCGGCTGGCAGGAATGATCCTTGATGGCACCATCAACATGACGCTGACAGGCGAACAAAGCTCCCTCGCTCAAGAAAAAGCTTTCGATAAAGTCCTGGTTGCTGTGTTGAATGAATGCTCAAAAGATGAGGTCTGCCGCGCAGACATGGGTGGACGTGATGCCTTGCAAGTCTACGATGAATTGGCAGCGCGAATTTCCGAGAACCCCATTCCATATGAATTCCCATTGCCTGATGGCACAAAGGTCAAAGGTACATTGACCTTCAACCAATACGAATACACCACGGCCTACCAAATGTATTCGCTCACCGGGCGTATGATCTTTCTAAAAGCGCTGGCAGAAGCCAACCGAGGCAACTTCATCCCATTCATGCGATTGATGTATGAAAATACGCTCATCGACCCCGCCACCTTCGAGTATATTGGCGACCCGACTTTTTCCGACACGATGTTCCTGAGCGTGCTATGCACCGATGACACCTTCTTCAGCGGGACTCAAGAAGAACGCATCGCACAGACCATTGAAGCTGGTCAGTCCTCGAATGGCACTGTGCCCCGCGTTGACGGTTCCGTCTACACCGGCTTGGACTGTGCCTTCTGGCCCAGTTCCCCTGAAAACGTAGTCACCCGCGAACCGTTGACCTTGGATGGTGTGCCAGTCCTCGTGTTGAATGCCACACTCGACCCTGCCACTCCGTTTGAAGAAGGTAAATTCGTAGCAGAGAATCTGGCAAATGGTTATCACATTTATGTCGAAGGCGGGCTTCATTCCATTTTTGGCTATGGTCAAGCCTGCCCGGATCAATATGTCACCGACTTTTTAGTGGATGGTATTTTGCCCGAACAACGTGAGACCGTCTGCCAAGATTGGGAGAACCCCATTGTCACTCCTTATTCCCCCAACCTACCGCAAAGCGTCAATGACTTTGAAGACCCGCTGGCAATGATGCTCGCGCTTGATGAAACCTTTTTCTATATGCCAGACGTATATTACAACGACTGGTCCGAGGAAAAAACCGTTGCCTGCGATTTTGGCGGCACAATCACCCTTGCTCCCACATCCTCTGGCGAGTTGCATACCTACAATGAATGCGCCATGATGCCGGGGCTGGCAGTCACTGGTGAAGGCACGTTCAATTATGATACGGGTGTCTTTTCAATGGAGATCGACATTACCGGTAATAAGCGCGGCAACCTCACCTACTCGTATGATTACAGAAATGGCACCGCAACAGTCACTGGTGAATTTGACGGCAAACCAGTGGACCTCTCCCAGTAAATTCTGTTCGAGATGATTCAAGGAGTAAAACATGCAAAGAAGAAGTAAAGGGGTTGTGCAATTGGAGTGGGTCTGCCCGAATTGTGACTCACACAACCCGGGCCCTGTAAAAAATTGCCAGAACTGCGGCGCGCCTCAGCCGGAAAATGTTCAATTCCAACGTGCGGCGGATGAAAAACTGATCACCGATGAAAAAGTTGTAGCAGCAGCAAAAGCTGGCGCAGACATTCATTGTGGATTCTGCGGCACACGCAACCCGGTGACTGCAACGAATTGTTCACAATGCGGTGCGGAGTTGAAGGAAGGCAAAGCACGTCAGGCGGGGCAGGTCTTGCAGGCCGCTCCCGCTGCGCCAAAAGTTATTGCCTGCGCGAATTGCGGCACTGAAAACCCAGGCACAGCCAAAACGTGTTCAAGTTGCGGTGCACCGATCAAACTGCCGCAAGTTCAGTCACCTGCGCCCAAACCTGTTGCGGCACAATCTGGAGCAGTCTCTTCTCAACCGAAGAAAAAACCATTCAACTGGCTGATCGCAGGCGGCATCGGCGCGTTCTTGCTGATGTGTTGTATCGCCCTGGTTGTGATGTTCGTGCTTCCTTCCCGTTCTGTGGAAGGGACAGTAAGCAGCGTATATTGGAAAACGTCTGTGCCTGTTCAAGAAGTGCAACCTGTCAACTACTCGAACGAACGCGGCAACCCGCCTTCAGATGCATATAACGTCTCCTGCCGCACCGAAAGCCAGGAGATCTGCGAAGACAAGACCATCGACAAGGGCAACGGCTATGCCGAAGTCGTCACCGAATGCCGCACCGAAACCGAACAATATTGCAGTTACACCGTGGATGAATGGAAGACCATTCAGACCTATGATCTGGATGGAACGGACTTGTATCCAGAATATGCCGAACCAACTATTTTCGGAGACCAACGGCTAGGCAGTAGCAGCACACAGTTGCAGGTGTTCTTCAGCACCAGCGATGGCGAGTTGGGGTACAACCCCAATACAGTTTCTGAATTTCAGCAGTTCGAACTCGGAAGCCGGTGGACATTGAAGTTGAATGCAATAGGAAGTGTCTTGAGCGTGGAACGATAGAACGCTGAATAACGATTAGTAAGTACAAGTGAAAATCAAGAACGAACAAAGAAACTCCCGCATTCACGGGAGTTTCTCTTTATAATGCTTGCATGAATAAGACAGTAGCAATCATTGGCGGTGGACCAGCAGGATTAATGGCGGCGGAGGTATTAAGTCAACAAGGGGTGCAGGTGAATGTCTATGATGCCATGCCATCTTTGGGACGGAAGTTCTTAATGGCAGGTAAAAGCGGGTTGAACATCACCCATTCAGAACCTTTCGAAAAATTCGTGTCGCGGTATAGCAACAAATATGTCGAAACCTGGTTGCGTGCTTTCACTCCCGATGATTTGCGCGAGTGGGCACGCGGACTTGGCGTGGAAACATTCGTTGGGACGTCGGGACGGGTGTTCCCTGTAGGAATGAAAGCAAGTCCGTTGTTGCGAGCGTGGATAAAAAGACTCAGCGCCTCTGGCGTGACCTTTCACCTGCGCCACAAATTGAGCGGATTGCACGCTGGCAAGCGAAGCAGCCCTGTGGGCAGGTCTCTACACTTCGTCACACCCGATGGTGAGGTGACGGTGAAAGCCGATGCTGTTGTCCTCGCTTTGGGCGGCGGCAGTTGGCAAAGACTCGGCTCGGACGGGGCATGGGCCGATTGGCTGAGTCAAGCCGGGGTTAAGGTCGAGGCGTTACGTCCATCCAATTGCGGATTTGATGCTGCGTGGAGTTCCGTGTTCAAAGAAAAGTTCGATGGGCAGCCGGTCAAGTCTGTGGTGCTGTCATTCGGAGCGTTTCATCAGCAAGGCGAGTTCATCATCACCAAAGAAGGTGTGGAAGGAAGTTTGATCTATGCGGCTTCGGCGTTGATGCGTGATGAGATCGCTGCCAACGGAAAGGCTGTGATGCAGCTCGACCTCGCGCCCGATAAGACCGAAGCGCAATTAGCAGAACGATTATCGAAACCGCGCGGGTCGCGGTCGATGGCAAGCCACTTGGAAAAGACAGTGGGAATGAAAGGTGTGAAAGCTGGTTTGTTGCGTGAATTCGTGCCGAAAGATGAGTTCACAAATGAAGCGCGGTTGGCGTTCTATATCAAGAACCTGCCTGTAGCGTTGATAGCGACCCGTCCATTAGACGAGGCGATCAGTTCTGCGGGCGGCGTGACCTTTGAATCATTGGATGAGAACTTGATGTTGAAAGATATTCCCGGCGTATTTTGCGCAGGCGAAATGCTCGATTGGGAAGCACCAACGGGCGGCTATCTGCTCACGGCGTGTTTCGCAAGCGGACGTTGGGCAGGGGCAGGCATAACAAAATGGTTATCAGGAGAAGTGGAATGAATAAGAACCTTAGAATTTTGATCGTTCTGGGTGTGCAAGCCTTGATCGTTGCGGCGTTGGTGCTGGGCTCGCATATGCTGACAGCCAGCAGGAATGCAAATACGCCACCGGATACCTATGTGTATCAAAATATATATTTTGAATATCCGGGAAATTGGGAGATCAAACTGAACGAAACAGGGCAAGGCGGCGAGTTGACCGTGACCCCTGCACCGGGCTCCCCTGAAGCGAAGATGCTTGGAACTTTCTATATTATGTTCATGCCAGAGGTTGTTTTTGATGAAAATTGGAAAGAGACGCTCTCCAGTGAAGCCAGTTGTTCGGGCAAGGAAAATACGCAATGGCATCAAATGATTGAAGGTGAAACCTTCTCTGGCTTTGAATGTGTTTGGAAAAACCCGGAAGATACATTCCCAAGCTGGGAATTCTTCCTGTACAACGAACAGGAACAGATGGCGGTCAGCATCCTTGCATTGCCGATCAACAACACTGCGGTTGAAGCGCTGCAAACCGCCGAAAACGCAGCTAATTCCTTCCCCGGTATTTTAGAGATCGCAGAGAGCCTGCGAATTTCTGATCAATAACAGATCGCTTGAGAAAACAAAAAGCACCCGCGAAGTTTCCCTTCGCGGGTGCTTTCTTTATCATCGTTCCCCGTTAATAGACTATTCCGTCAACCAGTTTCTTGCTTCTTCTACTGTTTGGAAGCGTTTGAACTCCCCACCAACATAATTTGCAACAACTTCATAGAGTTCCATCATCCTGCCGCTATTGGTAGAGACCATTGCCCGCCGAATAGGCGTCAAGTCGATATCATGCCCAGCCGAAACAGACTGGATCATTCCAGAGATCGAGATCATTTCGATAAGAGACATGTGATGGTCAAGAGCCAAAACGTCCACCAGCACCCTGAGAGATTTTGTCTCTGTGATCTTTTCAGCCAACACATTGAACATTTTAGCCAGGGCACCAATGGTTGCCTCTCCCCGAAGAGTAACTGTAATAATCTCATCCACTGGGCTATACTTAATGGTGAATTCCATCTTTCTCCCGAGGTAAAACCATACTCATTTTCGCACTATCTCATTTTACACACAATAGTGCAATGAACACCTTACAAATGACCTTATTATCATTTTCAAGATCGCTGCAAACCACCTAGTAGTATTAAAGATGCTGAACTAACAATTCATTTTACGGTATTTTATGTCAAGAGACACCATATTTTTGTTACTTAGTGATAACGAAAATATCGGGGGCAAATGCTATACTTTTTCATTATTGGTGCTATAGGTAAAGTTCCCACAACCAGGTTGCTTGGAGTTACTCAATGAAGTCCAAACCCATTTCAAGCCCAATGCGAACGGCAGTGATCTATCTAATATTTGGGGCAACATGGATCCTGACCAGCGACACCATCCTGGGCCTCCTGATCCCACACACATCAGATGCATATCCCCTGGCGCAAACGATCAAGGGCTGGTTGTTCGTTTTGGCGGGTGCAGTGCTCCTCTATATGATCTTAATGGTAGATGCAAATGCCATTCAAAAACACGAGACCGAACGCAAGCAAAGCCAGGACCTATACCAAAAACTATTCGATAGCAACCCCCAACCCATGTGGGTCTTCGACACCGAAACCCTGCACTTTCTCATGGTCAACAATGCTGCGATCAGGCATTATGGCTATTCTCGTGAAGAATTCCTAAACATGTCCATCAAAGATATTCGCCCTGCAGCGGAAATCCCCATGCTGATAGCAGATCTGGCACAAAGCCCTGAAATGCTGCAGAAATCTTCCGGCTGGACACACCATAAAAAAGATGGCACTTTGATCGATGTGGAGATCTCCTCCCATTTGATCGACTTCAAAGGCAGACCTGCCCGCATGGTTCTGGCAAATGACATCACAGAACGGAAACAAATGGAAAGGGCACTGCAAAATTCTGAGGCTCAGTTCCGCACTCTTGTTGAACAACTGCCAGCGATCACCTACATCGCCTCTCCTGATGAGACGAGCAGTACCCTCTATGTCAGCCCGCCAGTCGAAAAAATCCTTGGAATTCCACCAACCGAATACATCGCAATTCCAGATATGTGGTACCAACAACTGCATCCTGATGATCGAGAACGTGTACTCAACGAACTTCAAGAAAGCCAACAGAACTCAAAACCCTTCAATTCCGAATATCGTATGATCACAAAAGAAGGTTCGGTCGTCTGGGTCAGCGACTCTGCCAACATTGTGCGAGATAACTCGGGTAATGCACTATTCCTGGAAGGTTTCATGCTCGATATCAC